>JAEUHQ010000074.1 GCA_016794565.1 Planctomycetota bacterium
GGCATCGAGCACCTCTCGTACCGCGATTTCGCCCATCACCTGCGCACGATCGACTCGTTCACGCGGATCGCGGCGGCGGCACTCGCCGACGAAGGGAGGCGGGCCAATCCGTTCGACCTGCTGGTGCGACCACCGAGCGTCTTCGTGAAGAGCCTCGTCGTGAAGCGCGGGTTCCTCGACGGGTGGCGCGGGTTCGTGATCGCGGCAATGGCCGCGTACACCGACTGGAAGAAGTACTGGCGGCTCTGGCGGCTGCCTCGACGGAGCGTGACGTGAGTACGGACCTCGGCCGCGTCTTGCACCTGTTCGCGAACTACAAGTGGACCGGTCCGGCCGATCCGGCGATCCGCGCCGCCACGCGTCTCCGCGAACTCGGCGTCGACGCGGTGTTCGCGCAGGCAGGCTTCGTACACCCGGGCGGCGAGCACCGCGTCGCCGAGGAGCTGTGGAACCGCCGCATGCCCGTGGTGACGGGTCTCGAACTGCGCAAGCACTTCCATCCCGTGTCGCTGCTCCGCGACGTCGCGACCTTGCGGCACATCGTCGTGCGCGACCGCGTGACGCTCCTGCACTGCCACCAGCCGGCGGACCACCTGATCGCGGCGCTCGCGTGCCGGCGTCTCGCGTCGCCGCCGCCGATCGTGCGGTCCACGTACGAGCCGGAGGCGCCGCCGCGCGGACTGCGCGAGCGCTACGCGTTCGGGCGCACGCGGGCTGTCTTCGCACCGACGCCGGATGCGTGCGACGGCGTCGTACGGGCATTCGGGCTCCGGCCCGACGACGTGATGTTGCAGGAGCCGGTCACCGAACCGCGCCAACTCGAAGGCCCGAACCTGCGTGCGGCGTGGGGGCTCGGCGCCGAGCATCGCGTCGTCGGGATCACGGCGCGCATCCAGCCGCACCGGCGCTTCGACCTCTTGTGGGCGACGGCGCGCTTCGTGGTCGACGCGATACCGAGCGCGCGCTTCGTGCTGCTCGGCCGCGGCAACGATGAGGACACGCAGAAGCTCGTGACCGAGCCGATCCAGCGCCTCGGCCTCGCCGCGAACGTGCTGTTGCCCGGCTACCAGAAAGGGGCCGCGTACGAGGCGGCGTTGCGTTCGCTCGACGTCTTCCTGTTCCTCGTGCCGGGCAGCGACGGCACGTGCCGCGCGGTCTGTGA
Organism: Planctomycetota bacterium; assembly: GCA_016794565.1. Classification (GTDB taxonomy): domain Bacteria; phylum Planctomycetota; class UBA1135; order UBA1135; family UBA2386; genus JAEUHQ01. The sequence continues at coordinate 1,163 of JAEUHQ010000074.1, forward strand.
CGCGATGGCGTTCGGCCTTCCGGTCGTCAGCACGAAGCGCGGGATCCTGCCGTCGCTGGTCGCCGCGCGCCGCGCGGGGGAAGTGCCCGGCGTCGCCTGCGACGAGGAGCCGGCCGCGTTGGGCGGGGTGCTGATCCGGTTGCTGCGCGACGATGCCGCGCGGCGCGACGAGGGGAGAGCGGCCTTGCGCCGCGCGCGGCTCGACATGGATCCGGTGACGGCGGCCCGCACGACGATCCGCGTCTACGAACGGGTGCTCGGGCGCGTCCGTGGAGGCGGACCGTGACCGCGCCGGCCCCGGACGATTCCGCCGTGCTCGATCGATGGTGGCGCGAGTTCGTCGCGACGGGGCGCCTGCCGGACGATCTCGCCGTCGTGCAGACCCGGCTCGTCCGGACGGTCGCGCGCGGCGATCTGCCGTCGGGCCCGGTGTTCGTGAAGGCGATGACGTTCCCGCGGGCGAAGGACCGGCTGCGCTACGCCCTGCGTCCGCTCCCTGCGGTGCACGAAGCCGCGATGCTGCGTGCCACGGCGGCGGCCGGCATCCGTTGCCCCGAAGTCGTGGCGGTGCGGACGGCGCGGCGCTTCGGGCTGCCCGACCGATCGATGCTCGTGCTCGCGGCTCTGCCGGTGGTTCCCGGAGCGCCGCCGACCGATGGGACACGGCTCCGCGAGGAAGCGCGGATCGCGGCGCGCCTCATGGCTGCCGGCATCGTCCATCCCGACCTGCACGGCGCGAACTTCGTGCGCTGCGAAGGGGGCGAACTCGCGGTGCTCGACCTGCAGTCGGCGCGGCGTCGCCGCAGTGGGCCCGCCGATCGACTGGCTGCCGCGGTGCGGCTGCTGCAGGACCGGACCGCAGTCGACGAAGGCGCGGCCGGCGCGGCCTTGATCGCCGCGGACCTGCTCTCGACGCCGAGCGAAGCGTCGCGCGCGTTCCGTCTGGCGGCCGGCGGCCGGCGGGCGTTCGTGCGCAGCCGCATCCTGCGCTGCTTCGCGGAGAGCACCGAGTTCACGCGGCGCGTCTCGTGGTGCGGCGTCGAGCACCGAACGCGCGGCGAACTCCCCGTCGGTCGCTGGTGGCGCGGTGGTCGCGAACTTCGCCGCGCGTGGATCGGACAGAGGGCGTTGTTCGTACTGGAAGCGCGCGAGCCGGTTTTCCCTGCGTACCGACGCAACTGGTGGTGGCTCGGCGGTGGTGGTGCGTTGTATGTTCCCGCCGCGTGCAGCGACGATCGAATCGAGGCGGAAGTGAGGGCGCTCGCGGACGGACATCGCCGTCTCGCGAACTTGGGATCCGGGAGAACCGCCGTCCCCTGAGCAGCGGTTCCGTGGGCCGCTACCTCTTGGGCTGTCGTCTCACGAGCGACCCGGAGCATTCGACATGAAGGGCGAGAGCGCTTCGGACCACGGCCCGGCAGCCGAACCCGTGCTGCCGTCGTTCCGCGACCCGAGCCGTCTCGGTCCCGTCCGCCGGGTCCTGTTCTACGGCAAGAACATGTCGCGGACGCGCTGCACTGGTGCACTCGTCGACGGACTGCGCCAGCACGGAGTCGAAGTGCGATGGCGCAACCTCGCGACGTTGCGTCGCTGGTTCGGTGCCTCGATGTCGACCAAGATCGCGCGCGCCGAGTTCCGTCTCTTCAAGCCGGACGTGGTGTTCGTGTTCTTCCGCGACCTCCCGCCGCTGCTCGCCTCCGAGTTCGGGCGCGATGCACGAGTCGTCGTCTGGTGCGAAGAAGCCCTCGAGGTCCTCGACGGTTCGATCGTCGACTACTTCGCGCTCGCCGACCTCGTTTGCATGAGCAACCCGTCGAGGTTCGCGTGGTTGCGCGAGCGGGGGCTCGACAACATGGCCTTCCTGATGAGCGGTTTCTCGCCGCGCTATCACGGCCCCGCGGCCCCCGCGGCACCGGAGCGCGACGTGGCGTTCATCGGCGGGCCCGGTCGGCGCGGCCAGCGCGCGGCGTTCCTCGCGGAGATCAGCCGGCGGTTCTCGACGGATGTCTTCGGCCGCCACTGGGATCGCTGGAGCCAGTTCCATCCGGAGTTGCGTGTGCACAGCCCGGTGGACAACCGCGGCTACGCGAAGGTCTGTGCCACGTCGCGCATCGTGCTCGGGGTCAACGAGGTCAACGACGACCTCTACTACTTCAGCAACCGCACGTTCCTCACGCTGGCATGCGGCGCGTTCCATCTGACGCACTACGTGCCCCGGCTCGAAGACGTCTTCCGCAACGAAGAGCACCTCGTGTGGTACCGCGACGAGGACGAGGCGATCGACAAGATCGAGCAGTGGCTGCGTCGCGATTCGGATCGGGCACGGATCGCGGCGGGCGGTCACGCCGAGGTCATGCAGCACCACCAGTACTACCACCGCATCGCGCGCATCCTGCAGTGGCTGCAGACGGGTCAGCCGGCGAAGGAGCCACTCGCGGCAGCGCTCGAGGAGAGTGTGCGCCGTTCTGCTCGCCATCCAGCGACCGGATCGTGATCGACGCCCTCGTCCTGGTGGCGCTGGTCGCCGCCGGCGGTGTGCTCGCCGGTGCGGAGATGGCGATCGTCACGGCGCGTCGTGGTCGCCTCGAACAACGGGCCGAGGAGGGCAGTGCGCGGGCGCGGGCGGCGTTGCAACTGCGCCGGCATCCCGAACGATTCCTCGCGTCGGTGCAGGTCGGCATCACCCTGCTCGGCGCGATCTCGAGTGTCTTCGGTGCGCAGCGCTTCGCCCCGCCGCTCGAACAGATCCTGCGCGATGCCGGCTGCGGTGGTGCGTCGGCCGAGATCGCGTTCGCGATGGTGGTGGTGGCGCTCACGTATCTGGCGGTGGTCTTCGGCGAGCTGGTGCCGAAGTCACTCGCGCTTCGGTTCGCCGACCGCTACGCGCTGTGGATCGCGCGTCCGATGCTCTTGTTCGGCTGGATCGTGCAGCCGCTGGCCTGGCTGCTCACTGCGAGCTCCAACCTGGTGCTCCGGCTGTTCCGCGACCGCACGAACTTCGTCGAAGGCAAGCTCAGCCGCGAGGACCTCGTCCACGTCGTCGAAGAGGCGTCGAGCCAGGGCGGAATCGACGCGGCCACCGGGCGTCTCATGTCCCGTGCGATCGAGTTCTCGCAACTGCGTGTGCAGGACATCATGGTGCCGCGGCGCTTCGTCGTGGCGGTGCCGCACGACGCCGGGGACGCCGCACTGCGGCACGCGCTGCTCGAAAAGGGCCATCGCCGCGTCCCGGTCCAGGAGGGGTCGATCGACCGCATCGTCGGCTACGTGTTGCGCGAAGACGTGCTCGCGTGTCTGTGGGACGGCCGCACGCTGGACGTCGCGAGCCTTCGGCGGGAGCCCTTCTTCGTTCCGGAAGTGATGCCCGCCGAGCGGGTGCTGCGCGAGCTGCAGTCGCGCAAACTGCATCTCGCGATCGTCGTCGACGAGCACGGTGGCACGGCCGGCCTCGTGACGATCGAGGACCTGCTCGAGGAGATCGTCGGCGAGATCTTCCACGAGCGCGACGAACACGCGCCGCCGATCGTCCAGGAGGCGCCCGGGACGTGGCGCCTCCTCGGCAGCGTGCCGATCCGCGACGTCTGGCACGAGCTGCGTGTCGAGCTGCCCGAAGTCGGCGAAGGCCGCACGCTGAGTGGCCTGCTCGTTTCGACCGCCGGCGATCGTGTGCCGAGTGTCGGCGAACGCTTCGTGTTGGGAGCGGGCGTCGAAGCGGAGGTCGTCGAAAGTTCGGCGCGGCGCGTGCGCGTCGTGCGCCTCCGGGTGGCCGGGACGGGATCCTGACCCGAGGCGACGCACAGGGCGCGCGGCGACTCCTGGCACGAGCGAAGGCGTGCGCAGTAGCATGCGGGCATGAATCGATTGCTCAGCGTTCCGCTCCTCGTGTTCGCGGTCGCCCTGCCGGCACAGCACGGCGGCGACGCCAAGAAGCCTCAGGACCCGCCGAAGGCAGGTGCGGGCGCCGACAAGAAGGAGGCCGAGAAACCGGATCCTGCGCTGGCGAAGGACCCGGCGATCGTGCAGATCGACAAGTTCATCGCGAAGAACGGTGTGAGCAAGAAGAACCCGGGTTGGCGCACCCAGCTGCAACAGCCGTCGCTGGTGCCGTTCGACCCGAAGACCGACTACTTCTGGAACGTCGAGACGAACAAGGGCCTGCTGGTCGTGAAGCTGTTCCCCGACACTGCGCCGATGCACGTGACGGTGGGCATCTACCTCGCGCGCCTCGGCTTCTACGACGGCCTGAAGTTCCACCGCGTGCTGAAGGGCTTCATGGCGCAGGGCGGCTGTCCGAACGGCAACGGCAGCGGCGGCCCCGGCTTCCAGATCGACGGCGAGTTCTACGGCAACCGCCTTCACGACAAGCCGGGCATGCTCAGCACCGCGAACACGGGCATGCCGAGGACCGACGGCTCGCAGTTCTTCCTCACGTTCGTGCCGACGCCGCACCTCGATGGCAAGCACACCCTTTGGGGCGAGGTCGTCGAAGGACTCGACGTGCTGAAGGCGATCGAGGCAGAGGGCCTCGCGCCCGAGGAAGACGGCAAGGCGATGGCGAACCCGCCGTCGATCACGCGGACCTGGATCACCATCAAGAAGGAGCCGCCGAAGCCGAAGCCGAAGGCGAAGCCCGAGGATGCGCCGCCTGCCGATGGCCAGAAGGGCGAGAAGCCGAAGGGCTGATCGACGTCACCCGCAGGGCCGGGCGGGCTTCGCCGTCGAAGCGGCGGCGTGGGTCAGAAATCGCTCTCGAGAGCGAGCGCGATCTTGCGCGCGAGATCGTCGACGAGTTCGCCGCGGGCGCTCGTGAGGTCCTCGCCGATCGGGGTGCGGAACTCCGTGCGATCGAGCAGAGTGCGTTCCAGCAGCAACGAGCCGTCGCGGCGCACGAGTTTCATCGTCACGGCCGATTCGAGTGCGCCTTCGCGCACCGGGTCGGAACGGCCGCCGGTCACGAGTGTGCGCTCGCGTGCGTCCGTGACGACGACGCGAACGACGGCATCCGCGTCGCGGCGATCGGCGAGTCGCAGATCGGTGCTGACGGGCAGTTCGCGTGACAGGGCCCGACTCAGTTCCGCCTCGAGGCGCTGGCGGTACGTTTCGTTGCCCACGACGTCGAGGGCGACGGTGCGCACGCCGATCCGGTCGAGCCCGGACCCGAAGGTGTAGCCGCAGGCGGCCGAGGCGAGCGCGAACAGGGCGAGGGCGGAGAGGGTTCGCATGGATCAGCGGCCGGGCGGTGCGGCGCCCGGATCCTCGGAGCGGAATTCGGCGAGTTCCGACAGGGCCTCGGTGTGGAACGAGCTGTTCTCGAAGTCGCGGCTCGCCGCGATCTCGAGGTGGTAGCGCCTGCCCGGACGGTTGCCGACGCGTCGATAGAACGCGGCGATCTGCAGGTGCCGCTTCGCCTGCCAGTCCATCAGCAGAGCGAGCGCGGCGCGGGCCTTCGTCACGAGATCCGGGTTCTCCGTCGTCTCCGCGAGGAAGTCGCGCAGTTCCCGCGCTGCGTGCCCCATCTTGTCGAGGTCGTATTCGGGGCCCTGCAAGCTCTCGAACAGGCTCATCGCGAAGCGGAAGCGCGCGTACTTCACCCACTCGCTGTCCGGCCGCTCCTTCATCAACTGGCGGAAACGATCCTGCGCCAACACGAAGTTGCGGTCCTCGTACGCCATGTCGCCGAGCAGCCGGAGTGCGTCGGCGAGCCGCGGCGTGTCCGGGTGTCGCGTGATGAGGTGTTCGAGCACGGTCCTGGACGCGACCCGATCCGACCAGAAGAACAGGAAGCCGCCGTCGCTCGCAGCGAGCGTCTTCCCGATCTCCCACACCATCTCGACGACGGTCGGCCGCAGCTCACTGTGGGGATGGAGGTCGGGGAACTTCTCGAGCACGAGGAACGCGTTCCATGGCTCGCCGAGTCCGACCAGCGCCGTCGCCCGCGCGACGTCGCGCCGGTCGCGCAACCGCTTCGGGCAGGCGTCGCCCGCGATGCGTTCGAGCACGCTCTGCGCTTCCGCCATCGCGCCGTTGCGCACGAGTGCTTCTGCGTTCGTGAGGTGGCGTTCCGCGTCGGGCAGCGGGGTCGCCTGGCTCGCGCAGGCGGCCAACGCCGCGCACACGAACGGCAACGCCCAGGACCGCCGGCCAGTGACCATCGCGAGCATGTTGGGCGGAGCGAGCGTTCGTCGCGAGAGGTTTTCCGGCAGCGTCGTCAGCAGTGTTCGAACAGCAGGGCGCGCAGTCGGAAGCGCTGTTCCGTCGCCGCCGCGAACCAGCTGGCGAGCAGCGGCGCGGCGACGCGCGGAGGCACGGGCGGGGCGATCGCCGGCAGCTGACGGCCCGGTGTGCGCCGCAACGTGCGCAGCAGTTCCAGCACCTCGCTGCCCACGGCGAGCCGCGGCAGCGTCGCATGTGCCCGGCACACGAGGCCGGGTTCGTGTTCGTTGCGGAAGGCGCCGTCGGGGAGCGGGGTGTCGCAGGTGGTGCAGCGTTCGAGGTCCGGCAGCGCGCCGAGCACCTCGAGGTGGCGCAGTTCGAGACCGAGGACGACCTGGCCGATCGCGTTCGGCGGGCATCGTTCGATCAGGGCGAGACCGCCCACGAGCAGGTCGAACACGTCCGGCGCGGGTCGTGCGTCCGGCATCGCGAAGTCGCACAACTGCGCGAGGTGGCTCGCCGCGAGGAAGCGGAGCGGCTCCCGCAGCGCGCGTCGCTCGCGCATCGCCTCCGCGCGCAGCAGCAGCCGGAGGCCGCCGCGATCCGCGCTGAACGTGGCGCGCACTTCGTTCAGGAAGTCGATCTTGCCGAGGAACACCGAGTCGGCCCGGTGTGCGCCCTTGGCCAGGCCGACCATCCGGCCGTGGTCGCGCGTCAGGCAGGCGACGATGCGGCTGCTCTCGCGGAAATCGCTGCGGCGGATCACGACGCCGTGCACCGTCGTCGCGGCGCGCCGTTCGGGGCGGCCCGTGGGCGTGCGGCCCTGGGCCGCCTCGTTCACTGCGCTTCCTCGGCCGACGCGGGAGCGAGAACGGTCGCGCGCAGGCGCTGGATGCGCCGTTCGTCGGCCGCGAGCACGCGGAACTCGACTCCTTCGATCGCGACCGTTTCCCCGACCGTGGGGATGTGGTTGCACTTGGTGATCACCATGCCGGCCACGGTCTCCCAGTCGCCGTCCTCCGGGAGCCTGGAATCGAGCATCTGGTTGAGTTCGGCGACGGTCGTGCGTGCCGGGATGTCCAGTACGCGGCCAGCCTCGACCACTTCGATCTGTTCGTCGCGCGGCCGGGCGATCGGCGGGTTGTCGTACTCGTCGGCGATGTCGCCGACGATGGCTTCGATGAGGTCCTCGACCGTGACGAGGCCGGCGGTGGTCCCGTACTCGTCGAGAACGATCGCCATGTGCTGGTTGCCGGCCTGGAAGCGCCGCAGGAGCTGGGCGGCGCCCATGGTCTCCGGCACGAACAACGGGTCGCGCATCATCGTCCGGACCTGCGTGCCCTCCAGGGTCGCGTCGTCGGCCTGGAGCAGGCGAAGTGCGTCCTTTGCGTAGAACACTCCCACCACGACGTCGATTCGATCGCGATACACCGGGTAGCGGGAGAAGCCGTCCTCTTGCGCCTTCTGGACCGCCGCCCGCAGCGGCAGGGATTCGGGCACCCCGACGATGTCGGCGCGGGGCGTCATCAGCGTCGAGACCTGGAGGTCCTTCAGGCCGACGATGTTGCCGATCCACGTGCGCTCGTCGTGGGCGAGGGAGTCCTCGGTCACCGAATCTGCGACGGCGGCGATGACCTGCTTCTGGACGTCGGCCGTGTCCGGTCGGCCCTTCGGGCGAAGGCGCAGCACGGCGAGGCATCCGCGCGTGGCGAGGAGCAACGGCAGGACGAGAGGCCAGCGCAGGACGAACCAGCCGGCCCGTACCGCCGGCAGGACGGACAGCAGCGTTCGTTCGGCGCGCACCTGGGCGATGGCGAACGGCAGGCAGCCCGCGAGCAGCAGCATGCAGGTGACGAAGGCCGCGGTGGCGATCGGCTGGAGGTCGGGATCGGTGGCGTGCAGGATCGCCCACAGCCCGAGAACCCAACCGGCCGCGGTGTAGGCCGTGGCGACAGTCAGGTATTCCGTGTCGCGGGCGTCGATCTCGGCGGCCAGCGCCTCACGGTCCGGCCGGCGAGCTTCCTCGAGTTCCTGATCGAGGCGGGAGGGCGAGTATCCGATCAGGCATGCGGCGGCGACAGCGCCGAAGGCGGCCAGTCCGACCGCGGCGGCAGCCAGCGTCGCCGGCGCCAGATGGACGACTTCGCGCAGGACGGCTGGGAAGGGGTCCTCGGCACCGGAGCCGAGGAAGGAGGCCTCGAAGGCTGTGGGGATCACGGGCAAGAGGGGAGGAGCATACTCGTGCGATCGCCGCAGACCGACGGGTTCGTGCCGCGGGAGGTAACCGGCCATGCGGCCGAGGGTTCAGGCTGGCCCGCGGACTTCGTCTGGCTGCTCCACGTCCACCGAGAAGCGGTTGCGGCCCGAGTCCTTGCTCGCGTACAGGGCGTGGTCGGCGCGCTGGAGGATCGTCTCCGCCGTGTCCCCCTGCCGGTATGCGGTCAGGCCGATCGAGATCGTGACCGGCAGTTGGATGTCGATGCCGCGGTTCTGGACCGCGGTGAAGAGGCGTGTGGCCAGGACCGTGGCGTCGTCGGGGTTGGTGTCCGGCAGGACCACGAGGAACTCCTCGCCGCCGAATCGGCAGCAGGTGTCGCTCTTGCGGAGGGTCTGGCGCAGGACGTCCGCGGTGGCGCGCAGGGCGAGGTCGCCCTGCAGGTGGCCGTGGGCGTCGTTCAGCTGCTTGAAGTGGTCCAGGTCGCACATGAGCACCGTCAGCGGTTCGTCGGTGCGGCCCGCGCGGCGGATCTCCTGTTCGAGCGCGACGAGGCCCATGCGCCGGTTGTAGAGACGCGTCAGGGAGTCGGTCAGGGCGAACTTCTGGGCGCGCTGGCGGCGTCGGCGCAGCAGCAGGTTGTCGATCAGCAGCGAACCGGTGAGACCGAGGGTTGAGGCCATCGGTGTGTCCCGATCGTTCTGGATCGGAAGGCACGACAGCGATCGGTCGAGCAGGAGGAACGCTGGCACGGCGAAGCCGCGGTTCAGCGGAACTGCGAGCAGTTCGTCGGTCGACAAGGCGGCGAGCAATCCGTCGTGCTGTCCGATCTTCGCGTCGATGCGCACCGGCCGTTCTTCGCGCAGCGCCGCCTGCAGGCACACGATCTCCTCGGTCGTGGGGAACAGTTTGGAGACGGCGAGTCGCCGAGCGCTCGAGTCGGCCTTGCTCCGCACGAGGAGGTTGCCGCTCGACGGGTCCCACTTGACGTAGAACGCGCGGTCGTAGGCGCCAAAGCGTACGGCCGCGGCGGTGACGGCCGTGACGATGCCGCGGTAGGTCTCCGATCGTGTGCAGCTCAGAACGCTGAGGACGACGTCGTCGAGACTTCCCTTGCGCTTGCCCGTGTTCAGGTGGAACGAGGGGTCCCCGTCCATGTCTACGTCCGGCATCGTCGGGTCGAGCCCGAACGTGCGCAGCGCGCCTTCGACCTGTCGGCGCAGCCGCTGGGCGGCGATGAGGTCGCTTTTCTCCGCTGCAGCGAGCACGGCCCCGCCGGCGTCGGCGCCGAACTCGTCGGTCGGGTGACCGAAGTCGGCGAGTTCGGCCAGCAGCTCCGCACCACAGATCAGCGTCGCGGTGTCGCTCGCGGGCGGCGTCCGCGAGCCGTGGTCGCGGCCCGCGATCGTGCGGACGAGCGTCACCAGGTTGGCCGGCAGCTGCCAGTGGTCCACCCAGCGGCGAGCCGAGGCTGCGTTCGCCGACGGTCCGTTCTCACGCTCGAGCAGCACGAGCCACTCGGGCAGGTCGTGCAAGAGGCCGAGCATGTAGGCCTCTTCGGGATCCAGGAGACCCGACTGCGCCGCGAGATCCTGGGCCGCGACCGCCGTCGCGATCGAGTGCATCCAGAGGCGACGCACGTTGGTGGTTCCGGCGACGCCGATGGTCGGTGTGTCGAGCAGGCGACGCGACAATGCGGGGCCGAGAGTCTTGACGATCCGTCGCACACTCCAACCGGACGGGCTCGTCCCGAAGATCGGTGCACACGCTGCGCGCAGGCCGCGTACGACGGCGAGCGGATCGAGCTGCAGGATCCGGACGAGTTCTTCCTGGCCGACGCGCATCTCGCGCAGCACGCGCCAGAGGCGCCGTTGCAGGTCGCGGATCGCGAGCACCGACGGCAGGCTGCCGACGGGGTTCGACAGGCGGGAGATGGCGGAATCGACGGTCACGGTGTGCGGCTTCTCTCCTTGTTCGGCTCCGCACGAGCTCTTGCTCAAGGCCGCGCAGGGCCGAACCGGGACGCGCCTCGCCTCCGCCCTCCCCCGGGTGGCCCAGATATGTCCTTACCAACGTGCCGACAAAGGCTTGGGTCGTGCCTCATGCCACGGATCCGGGATTTTTCGCCGTTGCTGGCCCGGCCTTCGCAATGGCTCCCACGCCATGACTGCCTACCCCTCGGCCCTGGCTGCTCCCCCGGATCACTCGCCCCGCGCGCGCCTTCGGGACCGCGGCGAGCAGATGCTCCGAACCCACGGCCGCTCCCTCGAGAGCATTCCTGGCTTCCTGCACGAGGTGGCGGTCGGCGACGCTGCACTCGCCACGGCCCTGATGGACCTGTTCCGGTGCACGGGGGACCGGGACGTGTTCGACTGCCTGGTGCAGTGGGTGGCCCCGGCGATGTTCGCGCGGGTTCGCTCGCGTCTTCGCTCGCTCGGCGCGGGCCACGATCCGCACGAGGTGCTGCAGGACACCTTCGTCAACATCTATCGCTACCCGGACCGATTCTGCGCGTCGCGACCGGGTGCGTTCGCCGCGTGGTCGTCGACGATCATCGACAACGCCATCCGGCGCCAGCTGCGCAACCTGAAGCGTTCCGCCGACGTCGCCCTTCGACCGGGGGAAGTGTTGCAGGAACAGGCCGACCAGGCGGTGCGGGAGCCGAGCCAGGAGGCGCAGGACCACGAAGAACAGGAAGTCACCGCTCGTGCGTTCGCGACACTGCTGCACGGCTACCTGATCGCGTTCGCGACGTTGAGCGAGCGCGAGCGATTCGTGCTCGAGATGGTCGAGGTGCGGCGCCTCCGGTACTGCGACATCGCGACGTTGCTCGCGATCCGGCCCGAAGCGTTGAAGATGGTCGTTTTCCGGGCGCGGAAGCGCATCTTCGACCGCATGGAGACGATGCTGCGCGGGCGCTGCGCCTGAGGTTCGGTCGGTCGCCGGCTTGCATCCCCCAGGCCGGTGCCCATGCTCGCGGCATGGCCGAGCCGGTCGATCGTCTGTTCGTCCACTGCCGCGAACTGGTCACGCTCTGCGACGGTGAAGCCCGGGGTCCGCGGCGCGGTGACCGGATGCGCGATCTGGGCGTGGTGGCCGACGGAGCGGTCGCGGTCCGCGACGGCAGGGTCGTCGCGACGGGGACGACGGACCGGATCGGCCGCGACTACCGAGCGGCGGAGGAACTCGACCTCTCCGGGTTCGTGGTGTTGCCGGGCTTCGTCGACTGCCACACGCATCCCGTGTTCGCTCGGACGCGCGAGAACGAGTTCCACATGCGTTGTGCCGGCGCCGACTACATGGCGATCGCCGCGGCCGGCGGTGGCATCCTCAGCTCGATGCGCGCCGTGCGCGAGGCGTCGTTCGACGACCTTGTCGAACGAACGGAGCGCAACCTCTGGGGCTTCGCCGCGCACGGCACGACGACGGTCGAGTGCAAGACGGGTTACGGCCTGTCGCTCGCGGACGAGAAGAAGAGCCTCGAAGCGCTCGCCGCCGCCGCCGCGGTCGTGCCGCTGACCGTGAAGCGCACGTTCCTCGGCGCTCACGAGTTTCCGCCGGAGTACCGCAGCGATCGTGAAGCGTACGTCCGTCTCCTGTGCGACGAGATGCTGCCGCAGTTGGCGAAGCTCGCCGACTACTGCGACGTGTTCGCCGAGCCGGGCGTGTTCGACGCCGCTCAGAGCGAGCGCATCCTGGCTGCCGCCCGCGCGGCCGGCCTGCGGTTGCGGGTGCACGCGGACGAGATCCAGCCGATGGGGGGCGCCGAGCTCGCAGTGCGGCTCGGCGCGGACTCGGCGGATCATCTCGGTCGCATCTCCGACGAGGGCATTCGCGCGATGGCGGCGAGCGACACCGTCGGCGTGCTGCTCCCGGGCACGATCTTCTTCCTGGGCAAGCCACACTATGCGCCGGCGCGACGGATGATCGCGGCCGGTTGTGCCGTCGCGCTCGCGACCGACTTCAACCCCGGTTCGTGCCACACGCAGTCGATGACGCTGATCCAGACGATCGCGTGCGTGCAGATGAAGATGACTGCGGAGGAGGTCGTGACCGCGGCGACGATCAACCCGGCGTTCTCGCTGCAGCTCGACGGCGAAGTCGGGACCCTGCATCCGGGCAAGCGCGCCGATCTCTGCGTGCTCGACATCCCGAGCTGGCGCGCGATCGGCTACGCGTTCGGTGGCAACCCCGTCGCGATGACGATCAAGAACGGAACGCCGATCCTCGCGAACATCAGCGAGCGCGACCCGGATTGGTTCGCCCGCGGCGCGGATCTCGACCCGTCGCGAGGGCCGAGCGCAACGCACTGAGTTCCGCCATCGTGAGGCGGCGGCACACGCCTTCGTCGAGGTTGTCCAGCGCGAGTGGTCCGACTCGCGAACGATGCAGTGCGACGACTCGCGAACCGATCGCCATCACCATGCGACGGACCTGGCGGTTCCTGCCCTCGGTGATCACGATGCGCAGCGTCGTCGTGCGCTCGTCGCCCGCGAGCCGCTCCACGTGCGCCGGCAACGTCGGCCCGTCGTCCAGTTCGAGGCCGTGCGAGAGGCGGGCGATCGCTTCGTCGCCGACCTGACCGTGGCAGCGCACTTCGTAGGTCTTAGGCAGTTTGCTCGCCGGTGCCGTGATCGCGTGCGCCAGGTCGCTGTCGTTCGTGAAGAGAAGCAGGCCCGACGTGTCCTGGTCGAGGCGGCCCACCGGTGCGAGCCACGGCAGGTCCGGCGGCAACAGCGCGTAGACGGTGTCGCGGCCGTGCTCGTCGCGGGCCGTCGTCACGACACCGATCGGCTTGTGCAGCATCCACACCTCCTTCTTCTGCGCACGAACGGGTGCGCCGTCGAGGAACAGGCGGTCGCGGCCCGGTTCGACCCACGCGTCCGGATCGCGCACCGTACGGCGGTTCACCTGCACGCGTCCGGCGGCGATCGCCTCCCGCGCCTGCGAACGCGAGCACGCGCCCGTTCGGGAGAGCGCTCGATCGAGGGTCTTCTTGCCGCTCGCGGTCACGGTGCCGAGGATGGCGTCGCGCCGCGTGGCTCGCAACGTCGGCGCGGACTGGAAAGGTGTCAGTCCGGCGGATACGCCACGGCGCCGCATTCCCCAGGAAACCTGCGTGCCGCCGCTCCTCGAGTTCGTCCCCAATTTCTCAGAAGGCAGGAACCGCGACGTCGTCGACTCGATCGTCGCCGCGATGACCGCGGTGCCGGGCGTGAAGTGCCTCGGCAGCGAACTCGACGCGAGCCACAACCGTGCCGTCGTCACACTGGCCGGCGCGGCGAACGCGATCGCCGATGCCGCCGTGCGCGGCGCTGCGGCCGCGATGGAGAAGATCGACCTGCGCGGGCACAAGGGCGAACACAAGCGCATGGGCGCGATGGACGTCTGCCCGTTCGTGCCGCTCGCTGGCGCCACGATGGCCGACGCGGTCGCGACGGCGAAGGCCGTCGGCGCGCGCATCGGGAAGGAACTCGGGTTGCCCGTGTTCCTCTACGCCGAGGCGGCGACCCGCGAGTCGCGGCGTGTGCTCGGCAACTTCCGCAACAAGGAGTTCGAGGGCCTGATGCCGCTGGTGAGCACCGACCCCGAATTCGCGCCCGACTTCGGGCCGGCGAAGCTGCACGCGACCGCAGGCGCTGTCGCGGTCGGCGCGCGCAAGTTCCTGATCGCGTACAACGTCAACCTCCGCACGACCGACGTGCAGATCGCGAAGGACATCGCCAAGGCAGTGCGCGAGAAGGACGGCGGCTTCAAGAAGGTCCAGGGCATGGGCTTCTTCCTCGACGACAAGCAGCTGAGCCAGGTGTCGATGAACCTGCTCGACTACGAGACCACGTCGATCCGCACCGTGTTCGACGCCGTCGCGAAGATGGCGAAGGATAGGGGCGTGGAGGTCGTGGAGAGCGAACTGATCGGGCTCGCGCCCGCCGCCGCGATCGACGCGGCGCTGGCGAAACACATCAGGCTGCCGAAGTTCGATCCGACCGAGCAGATCGTCGAGGCGAAGCTGAAGGCGCTCGGCGGCTGAGTTCGCCGGGGATCACTTCAGCGCGACCGCGACGTCGACGACCTTGGCCATGTCCGGGTCGCCACGGACCAGCGTGACCTTGACGGTCTCGCCGCGTTTGCGTCCGCGCAGCAGGCGGGAGAGATCGGTCGGCGAGCGCACGGGCTTGCCGTCGATCGCCGCGATCGTGTCGCCCCACTCGAGAACGCGTTCCGAGTCGTCGAGCCGGTAGGGCTTGATGCCGGCCGCGTCCGCACCGGCTCCGGACTCGAGGCCGACAACGGGCACGCCGATCGTGAACCCGGTCTGCGCCGGCAGGCGCACCGCACGTTCGTACGGATAGACGCCGAGGTGGCGCTGCGCCGACTTGCCGTCGAGCAGCGCCGGCACGATGTCGTTGATGGTGTCGACGGGGACCGCGAAGCCGATGCCGGCATTCGTGCCGCTCGGGCTCAGGATCGCGGTGTTCATGCCGATCAGGCGGCCGGCGGAATCGAGCAGCGGCCCGCCGGAGTTGCCGGGATTGATCGCGGCGTCCGTTTGGATGAGGCCGGACATCTTCGCGTTCTCCGTCGTGAGGCTCCGGTTCAGCGCTGAGATGATGCCCGTGGTCAGGCTGCGATCGAGGCCGTACGGGTTGCCGATCGCGAGCACGAACTGACCGACCTTGAGATCCGCCGACGTGCCGATCGGGATCGGGGCGAGACCGCGCGGCGGCGCGACGATGCGGATCACGGCGATGTCGTTCTCCTTGCTGGTGCCGATCACCGCGCCGTCGAAGAGTGCGTCGCCGACCGCCACCTTGAGGCGGCTGCCCGCCTCGACGACCCGTTGCACGACGTGGTAGTTCGTGACCACCGTGCCGGCGTCGTCCCACAGGAAGCCAGTGCCCGTGCCCTCCTGGTAACGCTGTACGCCGAACATCGTCCGGGCCAGCGCTTCCGTCGTCACGTGCACGACGGAGGGCGCGTACTTCTCGAACACCGCGGTCGTCGTCTTCTCGATCTCCATGAGATCGCCGCGCGGCGTCACCGGGCGCGGATCGCCGCTCGGCGCCGGTGTGAACCAGCCGCTGCGGTCCAGGAGCAGGAACGTCGCCAGCGCGAGGGCGGCGCCGGCGAGGATCGTCGGCAGCGGGTTCGGGCGGCGGGGAGCGAACGGCGGGTAGGAGGTCATGTTCGGAGCGGCTCTCTATGACATCCCGCGTCGGTCACGCGGGATCGTGCCACAGTTCTCGCCAGTCGCCGGCCGCTTGCCCCTGTTGCCGTCGGAGCACGGCGAGCGCCTCCGGATGCAGCGTCACCTGCTGCAGCGCGGTCTGCGCGAGCGCTTGGCCGCAGGCTTCGGCGATGCCTTCGGCGTGCAGACCGTGGTAGCGGTAGATGTGCGCCGGAGTGCCGGACTTGCTGAACTTCACCACGGCCTTCGCGAGCTGCGGGACGCCGACGACCGAGCCGAGGTTGTCGAGGAGGCCGATCTCGCCATCGTGGACCGAGACGATCGGCACGCGGCGGCCGGCGAGATCGACCGCGTCGGCTGCGCCGAGCGGACCCGGACGGAGGTGCAGGTTGCCGTTCACGCCGAGCGTCTGCACGAGGTGCCGGTAGCCGTCCTTCTTCGCGAGCTCTCCGCACAGGAGATCCGGGGAGGTGACCACCGTCACGTTGGCGTAGACGCCGCGATCGAGCAGTTGCTCGGCGGCGGCCGTTGCCTCGGGGACGAGGGCGCCCATCACGAAGAGCTCGACGACGTTCTCGCCGGGCTGATAGCCGCGGTAGCCGCGCCAGTCGATGAGTCGGTAGCCGCCGGCGAGCGCGTCGTCGCGCAGGGACGCGAGGATCTCCGCGTCCTTCGCGTGCGGCACTTCCTTCTCGTGCAGACCGCCGTCCTGCGCAGTCAGCCCGAGCGATGCGCCGACCGGCAGGTCGCGCTTCCAGCGCGCCTGACGGCGCTGCCAGTCGAGGAGCAGGTTCTGGTGCAGCGCACGAGTCACGGCGCGGATCAGGACGCCGCTGCGGCCCTTGTTGTCGCGCGCGAAGTGGCGCCGGATCGCGTCGCACAGGATCCACTCCATCTCGATCGCGAACGCGGGTTCCCACGTGATGAGGTTCGGGATCTGGATGTCGCTCTTCCAGCTGTGCTGCGCGCCTTCCGGGGCCAGCGTGATGCCGCTCGGCGTGCCGACGAGCACGAACGAGCTGTTCCAGTAGAGGTCGTAGTAGAGCTGGTCGAGGGCGCGTTTGATGAAGAAGTCGTAGACCGTCATCATCGGGAGGAACGGGATCCCGGTGAACCAGTCCATCTTGCCGAAGCTGCCGACCGCGGACATGCAGTTGGCCTCGGCGATCTCGAAGCGGATGTGGCGCGTCCACGCCTCGTCGGTCGGCGCGAGTTCGGGCCGCAGGCGTTCGTGCAGATCGAGCTTCTGCTCCCAGTTCTCGTCGTGCCGCGGGCCGAAGATCTTCTCGTCCATCGCGGGGTTGATGTTGGTCGACGTGCCGACGTCCGGCGCCATCGTCATCATCAGGTCCGCGAGCGGGTTCCACCGCGCCTCGTCGGTGGTGGGCGCCTTGCCGGCCTTGCCCTCCTTGCCTGCTTTCGCGAGTTCGTCGTAGACGCCGATGCGAACGAGCTTCGCTGCGAGCTGGCCCCACATCCACTGCGTGTGGGTGATCGGCGACAGCTTCAGGTTGATGTCGAGCGCCTCGGGCATGCCGCCCTGCGCGTCGATCTGCGACTGAACGCGCTGACGGTTGACGTCGCGCTGCGCTTCGAGGGCCTCGATGCCGAGCCGGAACGTCTCGCGGCGCTGCGCGAGGAATCGGCCCTCGTCGCTGTTCGCAGCGAAGCGCTCGAACGGCCGCGCCATCGACAGGCCGCGTGCGGCGAGGATCGATTCCACTTCGGCCGTCTCGGGCAGGGCGCTGTGGTTGCCGTTCGCCGCCTGGCACAGGAGGCCGCGGCCCTTCACGGTGTGCGCGATGATCAGCGTGGGGCGAAGGCGGTCCTTCTTGCTCTGTTCGAACGCGCGCACGATCGCTTCGTGATCGTGGCCGCCGAGGTCGCTCCAGAGACGCACGACGTCGGCGTCGGACATCGCGTCGAGCGCGGCCTTGCACGACTTGTCCTCGGCGAGGATCGCCGCGCGCATCGCCCCGGCGTCGCGCTTCCAGAGCAGCGCCTGGTAGTGGTAGTCGGTGAGCTTCTCCTCGAAGACCCTTCGCAACTGCTCGCCGCCCTTGCCGGCGAACGCCTTCTCCCGGAAGCCGCCGTGGCGGAGCTGGATCACTTCCCAGCCGTTCGCGGCCGCCGTGCCCTCGATGCGGTCGGCGTCCGTGCCCTTCAGGCCGCGGTTGTTCGGGATGCGCGTACCGTCGAGGTTCTGGCGGTTGTAGTCGATGATCCAGGTGACGTTGCCGAGTTCGCGCTCCGCGACTTCGGGCAGCACCTCGAGCAGCGATCCTTCACGGAACTCGCTGTCGCCCATCATGCACCAGAAGTGCGGCTCGTCGACGTCCCAGCCATGCTGGCGCGCGTAGCGGTACGCGAGCGCGAGGTAGACGGCGGCGACCGGCGGGATGCCGACCGAACCCGACGGCAGCATGCGCCAGCTGTCCGGGTCCGCTTCGGCGTGGTAACTCTGGAAGACCGGCGCCTTGTCGTGCGAGAAGCTGCGGAGCCGCGACATCACCGCTTCGCTCTCGGCGTCGTCGAACCATCGCCCGTCCGCGTGGCGGAAGAGGCCGAGTGCGTGGTGCAGCGCGTGGTCGACGGGCGACGCGTGCGGTTTGCAGCACACGAAGTCTCCGGGCTCGCGCACGTGAAGGTGCAGTGCGGCGAGGAAGTCGAGGCTCGACGCGCATGCCGCCGGGTGGCCGCCGACCTTCGGATCGGTCTTGTCCGCATCCGGCCGTTCGTTGGCCAGATGGATCATCGCGATCATGTGGGCGAACGCGCGTTGGGTGACGCGTTCGATCAGGGGGAAGTCCGGCTTCTGGGCCTTCATCGGGAGCGACGGTGCAGACATGGGCGGTGCGGTCGGAGCGGGCGGCCAGGGTAGGCCGCTGCCGGTCCTGCCGCCACTCTGCCGTGGCGCCTCTCCGTGCGCCCGCTCTCCCGAGGCCTACGAGCCGTTCGTGGTCGCCAGGCGGACTTCGCGGATCCGTTCCGCCGCGACGCGGCGCAGATCGCTCGTCAGGCCGAGCTTCTCGAGCGTCCAGATCCACCACTTGGTGGGGTCGAAGTGGTACCACCGCACCCCGTTCCGGTAGTCGACCTGGAAGCGGTGGTGGAAGTTGTGGTAGCCCTCGCCGAACGTCAGCAGGGCGACCCAGAAGCTGTCGCGCGCCGAAGTGCGCGTGGAGTAGGGCCGGCTGCCGAACATGTGGGTCAGCGAGTTGATCGAGAACGTGGCGTGCCACTGCACGACGATCCGCAGCCAGCCGGCGACCAGCATCATGCCGATCGCGTCGCCCCAGAGGCTGCCGACCGCCGCGGGCACCACCGCGCCGAACAGGATCGCGAGCAGCACGTAGTGGCGGTGCTGGAAACGCACCAGCGGGTCGCTCTCGAGGTCGGCCACACCGGTCGTCGGGCGCTGCGGTGCGCGGTGCACGACCCATGCGATGTGGGCCCACAGGAATCCGCGCCGGATGTCGTACGGGTCTTCGTCCTGGTCGGTGTGGGCGTGGTGGATGCGGTGGTCGCGCGACCACGACAGTGCCGAGTTCTGCACGGACGCCGCGCCGAACGCGAGGTAGAACGCCCGCAGCAGCCAGTGGGCCTTGTAGGCGGCGTGCGAGAACAGCCGGTGGTAGCCGCCGGTGATCGAAAGGCCGCAGCAGGCGCCCCAGACGAGGCCGAAGCCGAGCGTCCACCACGAGAAGTGGATCGCCGCCATGTAGACGACGGCGAACGCAGCCATCAGGTGCGCCACGGTCAGGAACAGCAGGTTCACCCAGGCGAGCCCCGGGCGGGGTGGTTCGGCGGCTGTGGCTGCGGTCATCGTGGACGCTTCGGACGCTCGCGAGCGGGAAAACGCGCTCGTGCCGGGATTCCGGCGCGAGGACTGTACGGAGCCCTCGGGGGTGAATCCAGTGCGCACTTGCCGTTGCGTGGTCGTCGGTCCGCCCTGCATGGCCGTTCTTTCGGCTGCGGCATCCCGCCGCCTTCTGCGGGATTGTCCGGGTCCGCTGGGTCAGGCCCGCCGACCGGTGGCGAACAGGGCGCCGGCCAGCACGTAGCCGCCGACACCGATCCATGCCACTGCCTGGAAGCCGAGCGCCATCGCGAACGCCAGGGAAACCACGCCCGCCAGTACGCCACAGGCGCCGTTCACCGCCCAGAACCATGCCTTGTTGTCGTCGCCGAAGCGCGCCATGCCGAGCGGGAAGAAGTGGCCGAGCAGGAAGCCGATCGGGAGAAGCAGGGCGACCGCGATGCCGATGCGCGCCGCTTCGGGCAGCCCGAGCGTCGCTTCGAAGAGCGGGGACATCGCCAGGTTGCCCGCCGCCAGGGTGATCGGCACGAGCGGCCAGAGTCGCGCCGCGCGGGTGCCGGGGATCCGCTCCGAGCGGAGCGAGCCGATGCCCGCGCCGAGCAGCAACGAGCCGATGACGACCGCAGCCGCGACGCTCGGGTGTCCGAGGAAGAGCACGAAGCGCTGCAGCCACGGGATCTCGATGAACATGAACGAGAGCCCGATCGCGGCGAAGTAGCCGCTGCCGCGCCAGAAGCCCTCCCGCCGGCGCAGCCAGCGGCCGAGCACGAACGGCGCGAAGAAGAGCACCAGCGTCAGGGCCGACAACACCATCATCAGGAGCTGCAGCGCCGCGACTCCCTGTGCGTTCACGCCGAGCGTTCGCGCGAACTCGGGGTCGTAGCGACCGAAGATCGGCAGCGTCTGGAAGAAGAACGGGCGGTCGTCCGTGGACGGATCGATCTGGATGCCGCGGGCGCGTGCGGCGCCGGCGCCGTCGCGCAGGAGCGTCGCGGGATCGAGTTCGCGGTCGGGGCGCGGCGCCGCCGGGAAGTCGAGTTCGAAGCCGCGCTTCCCGCAGACGGCACGTGCGTGTTCGACGTCCTGCGGGGTGAACGGGCGCTTGCTGGTCAGCACCGTCGACACGTTCGTGCCGCTGACGACCATCAGGTGGTCGTCCGGCCGCGCGACGCCGAGTTCGCGCAGCGCCTGCTGGTTCAGGAGCACGAGGCGGCCGGCTTCCAGCGTCGAGTGACCGCCGCGCCAGCGGCTCGTCGACACGAGCCCGTCGTCCGACAGGCGGTTGAAGTAGAGCTTGTAGGCTTCGACGGTGTAGAGGTTGTTCTCCGCGAGCGTGAACGCGCCGGCCGCGGTCGCGGCCCAGCTGTCGATCAGCGAGATCTGGATCTGGTCGTAGCCGCCGCGCGAGCGGGTGAGGAACGAGCGCCCCTCGCTCGCGTGCGCGGAGACGCCCTTCGCGTGGTAGACGTCGCCGGAGAACTCCTTGTAGCGGCCGGACACCGTCGCGATCACGCCCGGGTTGAACTCCGCCACGTCGACGTCGGTGACTCCTGCGCGAAGCGCCGTGAGGATGTCGCGGCCGCCGCCGCCACCGATGATCGCGACGCGCTTCGGCGGCCGCACCTGGTACCCCGCGCTCGTGACGTCGAACATGAGGAACTCGAACTCGCTCATGTCCTGCGTGTCGCCGTCGAACTTGCTGATCGGCGTGCCCGCGGAGCTGTCCTGCTCCATGAAGATCTGCGGGATCTTCACCTCGGGCGTCTTCGTGCCCCAGCCCCACATCCACGCGCCGACGCTCGTCTTCATCAACGTGTCGAGCTCGACGAACGTGAGCCGCGCCGTCGGCGTCCACACGACGTGATCCGGGGTGAACGCGCGTTCGTCGCCGCTCTTCGTGGAGCCGATGCGGAGCAGGTCCCCCTGGACCGCGACGCCGACGATCAACAGCGCGCTCACGAGCGACGCGATGCGACCGGCGCCGACGAGTTGCGCACCGATCACCGGCAAGAGGCCGAGGAGCGCGATCGCTTCGGGTGTCGGCAGCAGCGCCAGTGCGGGCATCACGATGGCCGCCGCGATGCTCGCCCCGACGAGGTCCGCGCCGTACATGCGCCCGACGGCCGGGCCCTTTGCTTCGAGCAGCAACATGCACACGGCACTGCCGAGCAGCAGCAGAGGCACCAGCAGGTAGCTCATGCACGCGATGACGGACCACGTCTCGCCGGCGCTCGAGCCCGTCCGGATCACGGCGGCGATCGACGCCGGGATCGCGAGGCCGCCGAGCTTCAGCAGCCACGGGAGCGCGCGCGGCGACGGGCGCCGCAGTGCGAACCACACTCCGGGCGCGCCGAGCCCGAGCATCGCGAGCGAGATCGACAGGAACGCCCAGTGGTACCACAGGATGACGCTCAGCACCCGGGTCGCCGCGATCTGGAAGAACAGGACGGCGAACGACGCGATCGCGATGGCGAACAAGTGACGTCGCGAGATCGCGGAGGTCGGCTGGTCGGACATGGGCGGCGAGGAGTCTAGCGCGCTGCCAAAGCGTTCGAAGGACGAACGCGCAGCTTCCCCGGCGACCTCTCCGTCGTGCTCTACTTCATTCGCGCCACGTAAGCCTCGATGCGATCGAGGAAGTCGCGCGCGAGCTGCGGTCCCTCGAGCGTCACGACCTGCACGCCGTCTTCGTAGACCGGCGCACGCGGCGCCTCGCCGGTGCCCGGCAGCGAGATGCCGAGGTTCGCGGCCTTGCTCTCACCGGGGCCGTTCACGACGCAGCCCATCACGGCGACCTGCAGCGTCGCGGCCTGCGGCTTCGTCCGCTTCCACTCCGGCATGCGCGCGTGCAGGAACTTCTCGACCTGCTGGCTCAACTCCTGGAAGTAGCTCGACGTCGTGCGCCCGCAGCCGGGGCACGCGGTGACCTGCGGCAGGAACGGCCGGATGTCCATCGCCTGCAGGATCTGCTGTGCGACGCGCACTTCTTGCGTGCGCGAACTGCCCGGCTCCGGCGTCAGCGACACGCGGATCGTGTCGCCGATGCCCTGCTGAAGCAGGATCGACAGCGCGGCGGTCGAGCCGACGATGCCCTTCATGCCCATGCCCGCTTCGGTGAGGCCGAGGTGGAGCGCGTGGTCGGTGCGGTCGGCGAGCGCACGGTAGACGCGCACCAGCTCCTGCACCCTGCTGATCTTGCACGACAGCACGATGCGATCGCGGGCGAGACCGAGCTCTTCGGCGGCGGTGGCGCTGCGGAGCGCGCTCTGCACCATCGCCTCGAGGAACACCGCCGTCGCGTCCTGCGGGATCGACGACTTCGCGTTGATCTCCATCAGGTCGTTCAGCAGTTCCTGGTCGAGCGAGCCCGCGTTCACGCCGATGCGCACCGGCTTGCCGTGGTCGATCGCGCACTGCACCATCGTCGCGAAGTTCTTGTCGTGGTTGGCCCCCTTGCCGACGTTGCCCGGGTTGATCCGGTACTTGTCGAGGGCGTCGGCGCAGGCCGGGAACTTCCGCAGCAGGACGTGGCCGTTGTAGTGGAAGTCGCCGATCAGCGGCACGGCGTGCCCGCGGTCGGCGAGGCGCTTCCTGATCTCCGGCACCGCCGCGGCGGCCTCCTGGGTGTTGACCGTGATCCGCACCATCTCGCTGCCGGCGAGGAACAGTTCTTCGACCTGGGTCGCCGTCGCGGCGGCGTCCGCGGTGTCGGTGTTCGTCATCGACTGCACTGCGACCGGATGGCCGCCGCCGATCGTCGTGTTGCCGATGCGGACCGGGACCGTCTGCTTGCGCGCGGGAACGAACATGGGGGGGAGGAGGATAGCGGCCGGCTCATCGGGCCGCAGGCGCGATGTCCTGGATGCTGCGCGCCAGCGCCAGGTCGCGCGCGGTGACCCCGCCCGCGTCGTGCGTCGACAGCGTGATGTCGACCCGCGACCAGCAGTTGCGCCAGTCGGGATGGTGGTTCTGGACCTCGGCCGCAGCGGCCACCTTCGTCATGAACGCGAACGCCTGCGCGAAGTCGCGGAAGGTGAACGTCGCGGCGATCGCGTGCGCGCGGCGCGTCCAGCCCGGCAGGGACGCGAGCGCTTCGTCGAGTTCGCGATCGGAGAGGACGCGGAGCATCGCCGCATCATCGCATGCGCCGTGGCTTCGTCGCTCGTCGCCGAAGAAGGCTGCCGCCAGCGACCGATGCATCGACCCTGGGTCGCCGCCGGCATCTTCGACGCCGAGCAGAGCGCGTTGTTCGACCAGCTGCGGAGGTGGCGCCGCCAGAAGGTGCACGACAAAGGTGCACTGCCACCTCCCGCCGAGTTCCCCGGCGGACTCGCTCTGGATTCTCACCAGAAGTGCAGGTCGCCCGTGCCACTGCCTTGGTGGCAACGCCACACGACGACTTGTTCCGCTACCTCACCGGCCATGTCCGCCATGCGGCGGCGTGGCTGCGGTCCGTCGTGCCCGCGGCGGTCGGCGACACGATCGACTGGTCGTCGTTGCGGCCGGCCTCCGAGATCCTGCAGGACGAGCGGTCGCGCGCGCACCGGCTGGATCGCGTCCACGGCGCGGTCCACATCGGCACGCGTTCACCAGCGTGGCTGCTCGGCGAGCACAAGGCCTTCGACGATTCCGGCGCGTACGACCAGGTGCTGCGCTACGCCGCGCTGTTGCGCAACCTCGCGCCCGGCGAAGGTCATTCACCGCCGATCCCGGTGCTGGCTGTCGTGCTGCACCACGGCGACGAACCGTTCGCCGGTCGGACCGCGGACGAGTGGCTCGACGAATACCAACCGCGCATCCGCCTCGTGGTGGACGACCTCGCGACGCAGGACGAAGCGGCGATCCTCGCCCGCGACCTGACTGCGCTCGACAAGGTCTGTTTCCTCTGCATGAACACACTGCCGGGTGCTTGCAACGACGCCGCGCTGGCTGCACTCGACCGTTGGGCGGGGCTGCTGCGCGCCACCGACCGCGAGGACGGACCGGCGTTCGGCGAGGCCGCCGTGCAGCGGATCACCGGGTATGTTCTGATGACCAGCGAGGCCGACGCCGCGCTTCTGCACGCCGCGGTCGAACGCATCCTGCAACGCAGTGAGTTCACGATCATGAGCACCGCCGAGAAGTTGAAGAACCAGGGCATGGCCGAGGGAATCACCCAGGGAATCACCCAGGGAATCACCCGGGGCCGCGCCGAGGCGCTGCTGCGACTGCTGACGAAGCGATTCGGGGCGCTGCCCACACCGCTCGCCGCGCGCCTCCACGAAGCACCACTCGCCGACCTCGATCTCTGGACCGACCGCATCCTCGACGCCAGGTCGCTGGCCGAAGTCTTCGAACACGCCCGCTGAGCGCGCTGTTCCCCGCGCGCTGGCGGCGAGGCCCGGTGGAACGGTGCAGGCCTGGTGCCCGTAGCCCCGTCACTTCCGCACGCGGGCGTGTTCGCCGGCGACGATTGCACCGCTACGTTCTGCGCGTGCACTTCGCGCCACGTGTCGTCCTGCGGTCCCGTTCCGGCTTCCTGTTCGCGATCGCGAGCGCGATCGGCGCCGCGGTCGCCGTGCAGGGCGCCCCCGCGCTGCGAAAGGCGTTCGTCACCGGCGAGGGCTGGCGCGTGCTGTCGCTCGGCGACTTCGTCGACGTCAACGGCGAGCCCGACACGTGGACGGAGCACGACGGCGTGATCCGGTGCACGGGCAAGCCGCTCGGCGGCGCGCGTTCGCGCGAGCGCTACACGAACTTCGAACTCGTGTTCGAGTGGAGTCACCACGAGTTCGGCGGCAACTCGGGCCTGTTCGTGTGGTGCCCCGACTCGGCGTTCACCGACCTGCCGAGGGGCCAGTTGCCGAGGAGCGGTATCGAGGTGCAGGTGCTCGACCTCGGCTACGAGGAGCAGTGGAGGCGGGACAAGGGGAAGCGCTCGGATTGGTTCACGAGCCACGGCGACGTGTTCCCGGTCGGCACGTCGACGATGACGCCCTTCACGCCGCAGATCACCTACACGGCGACGGATGGCGAGGCCTTCACGGTCGGCACTCCCCGGTCGCAGCGCTGCTTCCCGACGCGCCGGCTCGTGAAGCCTGCGGGCGAGTGGAACCACTACTACGTGCGCGCCGTGAACGGCGAAGTGCGGCTTTGGGTCAACGGCGAGGAGGTGTCGGGTGGTACCGCGTGCACGCCGGCCAGCGGGTTCCTCGCGCTCGAAGCTGAAGGGGCCATGGTCGAGTTCCGCAATCTGCGTTTGCGGCGCCTGCCGTGAAACCTTCACGCGAACCCGGGCTTGTGTGCCGCGCCGCGCCGCGCGACGCTCATCGGCGATGAAGGAGTTCGCGAAGCGGATGGCTTCCCGAGTCTGCGCGGCGTCGCTGGCGGCGATCGCGTGCGCGCAGGACACGAAGGCGGGCAAGTACTGCGAGGTCGAGATCGTCCGCGGGCGGCTCGCGGAAGACGTCGCAGCGTTCGTCCTCGACGACGTCGTTGCTGCGGCGGACCTGGCCGGCCCCGCGATCGAGAAGGCGCTGCAGACCCGGCTCACCGAGAAGGCGAAGATCGTGTTCCACGCACAGGCCGCGTCGTTCCGTGCCGTCGAGAAGGAGAAGGCGAAGTGCAATTACCTCACGGAGGCCTTCGTCGTCGCGGACGGCAGCGCGGCGCACGTCTTGCTCGATCCGCCGTTCGAGAAGGAACTGCTGATGAGCGTCGGCCTGCCTGAACCGACGCGCCAGCGACTGATCCGATGCGCCGCCCACGCGCTGATCGTCCAGCGATGGGAGACGGCGGCGCGCGATCGCTGGTTGGCCGAGGTCGTTTCGTTCGGGCTGCTCGAGGGCATCACGAACCCCCGTCGTGCGGCCGACGTCGACCCGCTCTTCGACGAACGCAGCAACCAGCACACGGGGAAGTGGGCGGCGGCGCAGGCCGGCTTGCGCGACCAGATCGTCTTCCCGAAGGATGCCGGGGATCGGTCGGGGGCGGATTCCCGCGACAAGTGCGCCGCGGTGCTCTCCCGGTTCCTCGCCGACCAGGACTCCGGATGGGCGCGGCGCATCCTGTCGAAGCCGCCGAAGCCCACGGACACCGTGGCGAACCGCGCTCGCATCGCCGACTCGTGGTTCGGCCGCGACTGGGACAAGGCGGAGGCGAAGTGGCGCGCGTTCCTGAAGTCGCAGCGCGACGGATGGGAGCCACACGGGCATGTCGTCCGCAAGGACGGTGCGTTCGTGATGGCAGCGGGCGAGGCGACCGCCTTGCTCTGGCCGCGCTCCTCGGTCGTGCCGGAGGGGCCCTATGCCGTGCGCTGCGCGTGCACGTGGGACGTTCTCTCGGACGGGGGCTCCCTGCGCATCCAACTGGATTGGGACGGCAAGAGCCTGATCGCCGTCTTTCTCTGCCCCAGGATGTGCGCCGTCGAGGTCCACGAGGATGGCGTGGGCTGGTTGAAGCCGGTGCTGGCCCAGAAGGAACTCGTTCTGCGGCCCGGCGCGACCAACCAGATCGAGGTCACCGTGACCGACGACATCGTGTTGGCGGTCGACGGGGTCGAGACGATCCGGATCTCGCGCAAGGGACGCACGATGCGCGGGTCGTGGAGTCTCGCCGCGAACCACTGCGTCGTCCGCGTCACGAACCCGCGCCTCGAAGCGGTCCCGCCGGCGAAGAAGTGACGCCGGCCGCGCGCCGCGGCTACGGTGCGCGCCGGATGTTCCCGAAGTCGATGCTCGCCGACGGCCGCG
>JAEUHQ010000201.1 GCA_016794565.1 Planctomycetota bacterium
AAAGGAGTCCAGTTGTGATCGATCGGGGCATCATCGAGGACGACATGAACCCTGTGGGCTCCATCAACGGCTCACTGATCCGAGCCCGATCACGCGACGACGATCGGACGCGGATCACCGAATAGCGGAGGAAACGGCCCATACGCCACCTTGCCTGCTGCCTCGCTACCCGTGGCGCAGACTCCTAGTAGGCGATCGTCTTGCCCGCCTGCGACAGGGCGATGAGGTCCGGCACCGACGTGTCGAGCAGGATCCACTGGAAGAACAGCGGCACGTACGAGAGTCCGCCGGCCGGCGGCAGGAACACGGGCGCCACGAAGCGTCCCGGTGCGGACGGCGTGAACGAGCCGATGTTGATGTCGAGCGCCACCGACAGATGGCTCTCGTCGAAGCCCGGGCCCAGGATCGCGAGCGGCAGAGGCAGCGGGCCGCCCGAGTAGGTCGTGTTGCTGAGGCCGACGTAGAGGAACGCGGCGACGGCGGTGGGCACGCCGCGCAGGGTGACTGCGAAGGACGTGCCTCCCTCGAACGGGGGACCGCCCTGCATGCCGCACGTGCCGAGCTGGCTCCAGCCGAAGCGATAGGGACCCTTCAGTTCGTAGAGGAAGGAGTTGTTGCTCGGGTCGTTGACGATGCAGGCCATCCGGAACTCGCCCGTGCCCCGGCGCCGGTAGACCTCGAAGCCCGATGCGACGCCGCCCTTCGGCACGGAGCCGGCGACGGCCAGGTTGCCGAGGAACTCGGTTCCGGTCGCCTGGAAGTCGTACGCCGACCACTCGAAGCCGTTCACCTGCAACTGGCCGAACGGGCTCGGGCGTGGCGTCGCGCTGAAGCCGTAGAAGTAGCCGAACGTCGGGTCGTACCCGAGGCCCGGGAACCCCGCGCCGGGCACCGATACCGCGACCGTGTGCGATTCGAGCAGCGCCCCGAGGCGGCTGAACTCGTACAGGTTGCCGCCCTGGTCGCTGACCCAGAAGGTGCCCGCGCCGAGGTTGCCCGACGGGTCGAACGCGAGGCCGAAGCGCTGGCCCGGGATCGCCGGGAAGCCGGCGAGTACGACCGGGGGGAGTAGCGTTCCGGCCGTGTCGGTGCGGTACAGGCGGACCTGCCCGCCCGGGCTCGGGCGCTCGTCGACCAGCACGTAGACGAACTGCTGGATGACGCCGGGGCTGATGTTCACCGTTTCGACCGCGACGTCCTGGGCGCCGAGTGGCGCCGTCGCGAGCGTGCTCGGCAGCGGTGTGGTGCCGACGACGCTGCCGGCCTGGTTCACCTGGAGCAGCAGGTGGTTCGCGCCGAAGGTCGTCGCTTCCGTGCTCACCCAGTACGTGCGCGGGAACGCCGGGCCGGGTCCTTCGGTGACGCCCACGCCGCGGCAGCGGTGCCCGGGGATCGGCGGCGCGAAGCCGTCGTCCTTGCCGAGGGCTTCGCCCTTCTCGTCGTCGCCGGGCTTCACGCACTTGCTGTTCACGTAGAGGTTGTCGATCGCCTCGGTCCCGAATGCGTTCTCGAAGAACGACCAGTCGATCTTCTCGTCGTCCGGCTGCGGGACGAGCTTCGCTGTGACGGTCACGGTCTCCCAGCCGCCGCCGATCGGGTCGCGACTCTCTTCGGTGACGGTCGCGCGGCCGTACTTGCCGAGATCCTTGCGAATGGCCGCGGCGAGGCTGCCGCTCGTGCCTTTGAACTCGTCGTACTGGAACCAGAAGATCTTGATCCAGTCGAGGTGAGGGTCGTTGTCGACCTTGAATTCGAGCGTCCCCGTCTTCGGCGTGCCGTTGCCGACGAGCGCGAGCACGCCGCTGTGCGTGGTCACCGTCGGCAGCCAGGTGAGGTTGTTCGGCGTGCCGGCGGTCACGGCCGACGAGTACCACGACGGCACCACTTCGATCGCCGGGACGAACGTGTTCGGCGGCGGCAGCGCGAAGTCGAAGTACAGGCTGACCGTGACTTCGTCGTTCACGCGCCACCACGGCGGCGGTTTCACGGGGGTCTGGGCCAGCGTCGCGCACGAGAGTGCGGTCGCGAGCAGCGCCGACGATGCGAGGTGGAGTGGGTTCATGGCTGCAGGGTCCGAGAGTGGTGCGAGGCGGGAGCGGGAGCGACTACCTCGTGCCCGGGGGAAGTTCGAAGCGGCGGCGCTCGATTTCGGTCAGGGCGCGCAGGCGCAGACGTTCGGCCACGGAGACCGGGTCCGTCGGCCACACGCACGCAGTGCCGTCGCGCGCGGTGCTCACGGCCCAGTGCCCGTCTTCGCTGAATGCGGCGGACAGCACCCCGCCGCGGTGGCCGCGGAACGCGAGCACTTCGTCGACGGTGTCGCCGTCGACGCGCCACAGGCGCGCGGCGTGGGTGCCGCCCTCGGCGCACGTCAGCACGTGGCGGCCGTCGCGGCTCCACGCGATCTGGACGACTGCGTTCTCGCCGTCGATCGTCGCGATCGTCCTGCCGTCCAGTGAGCAGATCCGCGCGGTGCCGTCGGCGCCCGCCGTGAGCAGGCGATCGCCCGTCGGTGCGAACCGGACCTGCAGGACGTCGCCGCGGTGGCCGCGAACTTCGCCTCGCGGCGCGAGGCCGGGGACCGTCCACAGGCGAACGACGTCGGCGTCCGCTTCCACGCTGGCGAGCGTGGCGCCGTCGGGGCTCAGGTCGGCCGCGACGACGTCGCGCGGAAGCTCGAGCCGTTCGAGCAGCGAACGGTCGTTCGCGTTCCAGACGGACACGCAGCCAGGGGCCGTGGCGTCGCGGCCGGCCTTCTGCCGACCGGCGGTCAGGATGCGGGTGCCGCCCTGGACGAAGCGCGCGGTGGTCGCGCCGCCCGGATGCGCCGCCAGCGTGAAGAGCGGCTCGCCGTCCGCGAGGCGGTGTACGGCGACCGTGCCGTCGGTCGTTCCCGCGACGACGCGGTCGCCGGTGGGGGCGATGTCGATCGTGCGCACGGGGTTGCCGAGTTTCTCCGAGACCCAGAGCTGGCGGCCGTCGTGCGCGTTCCACACCCGGATTCGTTCGTCGTCGCCAGCCGTCGCGACGCGGTCGCCGCTCGGATCGAAGCACGCCGACGGCACCTTGCCGGGCTGGCGCAGCGTGACGACGCCGCGGGTGTCGCCGAAGTCCCACACGAGCGCACGGTGCTTGCCGGCGCGCACGAGCAGACGGCGTCCCTCCGGGTCGAACGAGCAGTCCTCGACCGCGGTGCCGACCTCGTAGCGCATCAGTTCGGCGCCGGTCGCGGACTGGCCCGTGCCTGCGTCGAACACGCGCACGACGCCGTCCTTGCCGCCGACCACCGCGAGGCGATCGGTCGGATCGAACGCGACGTGCATGACCTGGTCCGCCGGTCCCACGAACGTGCGCTGCTCGCGCAACGTCGCGCCGCCGTCCTCGCGGCGCAGGCTCCACAGGCGCGCCGTGGTGTCGCGCGAGCCGGACAGGAGTCGTGTGCCGTCGGCGGAGAACGCGAGGCAGTCGACTGCGTCGCTGTGGCGAGCTTCCGCGAGCAGCGCGCCGTCGGGCGCGGAGAACACGCGGATCGCACCGTCCATGCCGGCGGTCGCCACGAGCGAGCCGTCCGGTGAGAACTGGATCGCCTGGACCCGGTGGTGGTGGCCGCCCAGCCGCGCGACCACGACGCTGGTTCCGGTGTCCCACAGGCGCACGTCGCCGCGTTCGCCGCCCCAGCTCGCGGCGCAGCGGCCGTTCGGAGCGAGCGCCGCGACGATGCCCAGCTGGCTGTGCTCCACGGCCGCGATGCGCCGACCCGTTGCGACGTCCCACACCTGCGCCGTCGAAGGCCCCGTCGGTCCCGAGTGGCTCGTGAGCAAGAGCAGAGCGCCGGTGGCGTCAAGGGCGAGCGAGCGCACCGCACCGTCGTTGCGCCACGTCGCGAGCGGCGAGCCGTCGGTCGCGCGCCACAGCCGCACCGTGCCGTCCGAGCCCGCCGTCGCGAGCCGTTCGCCGTCGGGGAAGAACACTGCGGCCACGACCCAGTGCCGCGACGCCCCCTCGAGCACTGCCCGGCGGGCGCCGGTTGCCGCGTCCCACAGGATGGCCTTCCCGTCGTCGCCGGTGGTGACGATCGTGCGCCCGTCGCGCGACCATTCGGCGGCGAGCACTTGGTGGTGACCGCGCAGTTCCCGCGTGGCGTAGCCGCTGCCCAGCGCGTCGAGCACCGACGAACGTGTGTCCACGGACGGTCGCTTGCGGTCCGCTTCGAGGGCGAGCAGCAGGGCCAGCTCGCGATCGGACGCGATGACGCGCGCACTCTCCTTGCACAGGCTCTGCGCCTCGATCGCGATGCGTTTGCTGCTCTCGTGGTACAGCGCGAGGCGATTGCGCCCGGCGTCGTCGTTCCGCTTGCCGAGCGCCGCGGTCGCCAGCTGGATCGCTTTCTCGTGCTCACCGTGCTCGTGCGCGGCGGCGGCATCGCCGAGCAGCCGGTCGGCCTCGCTGGCGGTGCGCGCCGCGTCGTACCAGTTCCAGCCGAGGAGTCCGAGCGCGGCGATCGTCGTCGCCGCGGTCGCGACCGTCTCGGTGCGATGGCGCCGCAGGAACTTGGACAGCCGGGTCAGTGGGCCGGCGGGCCGCGCGTGGATCGGTTCCCACGACAGGAAACGCTGCAGGTCGGCTTCGAACTCGGCCGCGGTCTGATAGCGGTTCTGCGGGTCCTTCTCGAGCGCCTTGCCGCAGAGGATCACGAGGTCGCGCGGCACCTTCGGGTTGCGCTTCTGGATCGGGACCGGCTCCTTGAAACAGATCTCGTAGACGACCTGCTGCAGGTTCTTGCCGTCGAACGGCCGCTTCAGGGTGAGCAGTTCGTACAGGATCACGCCGAGCGCGAAGATGTCGGCGCGATGGTCGACCTCGACCCGCTTCGCGAGCGTCTGCTCGGGGCTCATGTAGTGAGCCGTGCCGGTGATCTCGCCCGACATCGAGATGCTGCCTTCGCCGAGCGACTTCGCGAGGCCGAAGTCGAGCAGCCGCGCCTGCCGCTTCTCGTCGATCATCACGTTGCGCGGCTTCAGGTCGCGGTGCACCACGCCTTGCTCGTGCGCCGCGGCCAGCGCCGAGGCGAGCTGGGCGCACAGCATCGCGCATTCGGCGACGTGGCCCTTGCCCGGTGCGACGCCGAACGAGCCCTCGATCGCGGCGGGGGAGTCGCCGTTCGCGAGACGCAGGTCGTCGAGCACGTCGGCGAGGTTGCGGCCCGCGACGTAGTCCATCGCGATCGCGAACGTGCCGTCGACTTCGGTCAGGCTATGCACCGGCACGATCGCGGGATGGCGCAGTTGCGCCGCCGCCGCGGCCTCGCGGCGGAACCGTTCGACGTGGCGCTTGCTCAGCGTGAGACCGCTCGCCATCACCTTGAGCGCGACGCGGCGGTTCAGGGACCGTTGCCGGGCGAGGTAGACGACGCCCATTCCGCCGCGGCCGAGTTCTTCCTCGATCACGAACTCGCCGAAGGTGCGGCCCGAGGGTTCGGGTTGCGCCGAGGGTTCCCATTCCTGGTGGCCGAGCAACCCGTCGAACGCCAGGAACTCGCGGCATTGCGCGAGGATGCGGGGCCGGAGAGCCGCCGGGTAACGCGCGGCGAAGCCGGCGGGATCGACGGACTCGCCCGAGGTCCGCATCTCGACGAACAGCTCCACGGCCTGCTGCACGTCGTGGCTCTGGCTCGGATCGCCGTCGCGTCCCGCGGGCGGCGCTGCGTCGGGCTCGGCGTGCATCACGCCCCCTCGGTGCGCGAAAGGAGACCGGACAGCCGCGCCTGCGCGCGGGACAGCAGAGCCCGGACCGCACCCTCGGTCGGCAGGCCCATCTCGGCGCAGATCTCGTCGGTGTCGAGCTCGAGATAGCGCCGCAGCACGATGATCTCGCGTTCGCGATCCGGAAGCTGCTGCAGCGCCATGCGAACGCGCTCGGCGAGCTCGGTCTCGTCGTGCACCTGCGACGGCGTCGCGTCCTTCGCGACCACGAGCTGCTCGACGTCCTCGTCGATGCCGACGACGCCTCCCACTGCCGTCCGCTTCTTCGTCTCGAGTGCGCGGATGCGCCGCACGATCTCGTACTCGGCGCCCTTCAGCAGCCAGGCGAGGAAAGAACCCTCGCCGCGGTACTCGAACTGGTGCAGGCGCCGCAGCGCCGACAGGATCGCGTCGTGGGTCGCGTCTTCGCTGTCCGCGAGCAGCAGGCGGTACTTCGGGCCGATCAGTTTGCGCAGCGCCGAGCGCAACCGGTCGCGGTAGCGCTGGAAGAGCAGATCGATCGCCTCGCGGTCCTGGTCCAGGGCGCGGCTGACGAGGTTGCGCGTGTTGTCGTCCACGAACGGAGCGGTGGCAGGGACGGCGTGATTCTGCCCCGTCTGCCCCGCCCGGCAAGGCACGCGCGGCACGCGGGCGACGAATCGTCGCAGCAGCGAAGTCGGGAGCGCCGGGAACGTGGTCATCCAGAGGAGGAAGAGCCGCTTCCCGCTGTGCGCACGCAGAAATGCGAGATCGCCGCAAGACACCGTGCCAACGAGGACCTGGGTCGCGCCGTCGAAAATCCCGGTGGAATCCGCGTGCGCTTCCGGGGGAACGGCACTTCCCGGGGTGGGACTGCTCCCTCCCTTCATCCCCCGACCCACTCGATCATGCACCACGCTTCCCGATTCGTTGCCGCCGCCCTCGCCGTGTGCGGCGCTCTCCACGCCCAGCGCCTCGCCGCCTACTCGCCCGCCGTCGGGGCCGTGGCCGAACTGCAGCCGCCCACCGCGATCCTGCCGGGCCCGGTGCCGCCGCTCGTCGTCTACCCGCAGGTGCCGTTGATGCCGCTGATCCCCGCACCTGCGGGGGACAGCACGTTCGACAATGTCCGCGCGTTCAGCTGGTTCACGAACGGTGCGCTCCTGGTGCCGCAGCCGACGCCGAGCTTCCCGCCCGCCGGGCCGCTACCGGCCCCGTTCCCGATTCCCCCCGCGATCCTCGCCCTGATCGGCGGCGGTCCAGTGACGGGCATCGCGTACGACTCCGGCGCCGGGATCATGTGGCTCGTGGGCGTCGCCGGCATCACCATCGGTTGCGCACCGATCCCCGGGATGCCGGTCCTGGTGCCGGCGTTCCCGCTGATGTTCCCGACCGGTCCGATCACGGGCCTCGAGTGGGACGCCATGGCGGGCAACCTGATCGCCTGCGATGCCGCCGGCGTCTGCTACACGTACCTCCCCGGCGGGGCGCCCGCCGCGCCGCCGGTGTTCCCGCCGATCCCGATGCCCGGCATCGCGGGCGACGTCGCGCTGGATCGCACGCTGCGCCTGAACGGGGCCGGTCTCCGGCCCCTGTTCCTGGCCGCCGCCGGCGTGGTGTTCGACACCCGCGACCCGGCACCCATCGTGTTCCCCGGCGGCCCCGCGCCGCTGCAGGGCCTCGCGTTCATCAACCACCCGGCCGCGAACCCGCCGATCGGCACCTGCATGTGCCCGGGCACTGGCTATCCGACCACGTTCACGACGTCGCCGATGACGTCGATGAACCCGGCCTGGGGCATCGGCGTCGGCGGCCTGCCGCCGGGCTGGCCGGTCCTGTTCGCGTTCGACTTCGCGTTCCTCCCGGGCTTCCCGCTGGTGAACGGCGTCGGCTGCGGCCTCGGCCTCACCGCGCTGCCGGTCATCTTCGGTGCGGCGGCCGACCCCGCCGGCAACGCGATCCTGTCGCTCGCGATGATTCCCCCGACGCTGCCGCTCGGCGCCGGTCCGTTCTTCAACCAGAACTTCACGCTGTGCGCCACCGACCCCGTGCTCGGGCTCGTGCTGACGCCCACGCAGACGATGCACGTCTCGTCGTTCTGACCTGCGAGTGCGGGGCCGGTCAAGTCGGCCGGCCCCGCTGCCGATGTCCCGGTGCCATGGCCATGCTCGCATCCGCTCCGGGAACCGTCGTCGTGCCCGCTGCCTCCGTCCGTGTGCCGACGACGCTGCACGTGGGGAGCGGCAAGAACTTCCAGCCGCAGTGGCTGAACCTCGACATCGACGCGCGCTGGCGGCCGGACTTCGTGTTCGACATCGGCCAGCCGCTTCCGGCCGACGGCCAGGTCGTCGTCGAGACGAGCCGCTTCGGCGCGCTCTCGCTCGGCGAAGAGATGTTCGAGGCGATCGTCGCGCAGGACGTGCTCGAGCACATCCGGGACCTCACGACGGCGATGTCGACGATGCTGCGCTGGCTGCGGACCGGAGGCGTGCTGCGCATCGGAGTGCCGTACGACCTGTCGCACGGTGCCTGGTGCGATCCGACGCACGTGCGTGCCTTCAACGAACGCAGCTTCGACTACTACTCGAAGTGGTCGTGGTACCTCGGCTGGCGCACGCACAACTTCGCCGTGAAGCGCATGGACTTCGGCACGAGCCCGCTCGGCGACGCGATGCAGGCCGAGGGCCGGCCGGCGGAGGAGATCCTGCGTACGCCGC
Source organism: Planctomycetota bacterium (assembly GCA_016794565.1). Lineage (GTDB taxonomy): Bacteria > Planctomycetota > UBA1135 > UBA1135 > UBA2386 > JAEUHQ01. Next base: position 8,438 of record JAEUHQ010000201.1, read on the forward strand.
GGGCGGTCGATTCGATCCAGGTCGAGCTGCAGAAGGTGCGGCTGTCGCCGGACGCCCTGGCGACGACGGATTGGATCCACGAGCGGCCGCTGCACTGACTGCCGGCTGCCGCCGGCAGCGCTGGTCCGTGCGCGGCCGCGCGGCAACCCGTCGGAGTCACCTGTCCTGCGCCATCGGGCGGGCGACCGCGCTCGACAGTCGGTACGTGCCGAGTTCCTGACGCAGGTGGGCGAGGATCGTGTCGTCGTACGTGACGGTCGCGTAGTCGCTCGCGCCTTGCACCGTGATGGTGCCCGTCACGACGACCGCGCCCTGGATCTCGCTCGGCTCGCGGATCGTCAGGTTGCCCTGCACGTACAGCAGGCCCGAGAACGCCGAGTAGCTGCCGGCGCCGATCGTCGTGTTGCCGACGATCGCCACGACGCCCGTGCCCTTCAGGGGTTTGGCGGCCGTGAAGGTCATTCCGACGGTGGAGAACACGAGCGTGTCGACCGGCACCGGGCTCGGAAAGTCGGCTGCGTTCGTGATCACGTAGTCCGCCATCGCCGTGAGTTCGGTCTGCGAGACGCCGAACACCTCCTCGAAGCCGTCGGCGTACGTCGTCGCCGCCGACTGGTTCGGCGTGCCGGTTACCGAGGAACCCGTGCCCGACACGCTCGGCGTGCCGGTGCCGTTCAGGTAGTAGATGCCAGCCGCCACCGAGCCGCCGATGATGCGACCGCGGGTCTGGACGGAAACGCTGCCGCCGACCCGCGAGCACACCGCGGCCTGGCCGGGGGGCTGCAGTGCGAGGCGCCGCGCTTCGACTTCGACCATCTCCTGGCCGATGACGTGGTTCGGCGCGACGTTGAACGCGCGGTTCGGATCGACGCGCTGGAAGACGTAGCCGAGGCTGCGGATGCGCCAGATCGACCCGGGGCTCAGGTTGCCGCGCATGCCCGAGACGTCTTCGCACTCCATCTGGGTGCGCCAGACCGACCGCGCTGCGTCCGGATCGCCGGGCCACGGCTTCCACACCTCGTAGCGGCCCCAGATCGAGTTCGTGATCTGGAACTCGCGCACGAGGCCGATGTCCGGGTCGATGGTCTCCAGGATGGGCGGCGTCGACGCGGTGTCGAGCTGCGGCGCGAACGCGGTCACCGGCTGGCTCGTCTGCTTCCTGCACCAGCCGAGGGCCTCGATCAGCCCCGACCGCGCGAACTGCACGGCCTGGCCGTGCGCGACGAAGCTCACCTTCGTCTGTTGCTGGTGGGCGCGCATGACGAGGGCGCCCGTCACGGTGATCCCGACCACGATCACCGTGAACATGATCCCGAGGATCAGCGCGACGCCGCGTTCGCCGGCGCGGTCGTCCCGAAGAGAAGACTCCTGGAAGTGGCGCATGGTTGCTCTCCTGGACCCGCGAGGGATCCGGTGCATCCCTATCGGACGCGGGGCGGGGCTGCCTGCATCGGCGCGTCTCGCTTCGGGACCCGGCGACAAGTCCGGACGCACACGATGCCGATAGGGGCGGCATGAACCGGCTTCTCGCCACCGTCGTCGTGCTCGCCGCGACCTCCACCGTACGAGCCCAGGATCCACCCGCGACCAGCGAATCGCGGGACCAGGTGCGGGCCGAAGAGCGCGCTCGGTCGATGCGCGAGCAGATCGACACCGGCAAGCAGGTGAAGAGCCACGTGCGCGTCGCCGTGCGCCTCAAGAACGGCAACAAGCTGGTCGGGGTCGTGAAGGACGGCCGTTTCGTCGAGCGCGTCGACGGTCTGCGCTTCGTCGATGCGCAGGCGAACGATCGCGGCGCCGGCATCCGCCTCTGGTACACCTCGGGCATCCGCAACTACGTGTTCGTGCCGTTCGCGGACTTCGTCGACTACCAGGTGCTGCAGCGCCTCTCGACGAAGCAGCTGGAGGAACTCGAGAGCGAGATGCAGCTGCAGGAGGGACGCCGCGCGGAGCGCCAGGCGGCGGACGCGCGCGCGGCCGATGCAGCCAAGGCGCGAGCCGAGGGCGAGGCCACGGGCGATGCGGTGACGCCGCCCGCCGAAGGTGAGGCGACGCCGCCGGGAACGGACGAGGCGACGAAGACGACGGCCGGCAAGACCAAGAAGGCCAAGGCCGGGGACACGAAGCCGGAAGGTGAGGGCGCGAAGGGCGAGACGGCGCAGCAGCGCCAGTGGTTCGCGCTGCTGCAGGCCTACCCGCCGGCCGGCGGCTGGAACAAGGCGAAGCGCGACGAGATCGCGAAGCGGTTCGTCGTGATCGGCGCGAAGCCGAGTGAGACCGAGCAGAAGTTCGTCGACCAGTTCGCCGAGTGGGAGAAGGCCTGCAGCTTCTTCGGCGTCACGGAGACGAAGGAAGCCGGTGCGGCGCCGGCGGGCGAGACGCAGACCGAATCGACGGGCCGCAAGTCGCGTCGCAAGTGAACGTCCGCGGGTGCGCCCGCGATTCCCGGTTGCCGGCTTGATCGCGCCGGGGCCGGCGAGGAATGCTGTCGCGCCATGAAGCGCGCCTTCCTCTTCACCGGTCAGGGTTCCCAGGTCGTCGGCATGGGCAAGGAGCTCGCCGAACGGTTTCCCGCCGCGCGAGACACGTTCGCCGAAGCCGACCAGGCCCTCGGGGAACGCATCAGCGACCTCTGCTTCGCGGGTCCCGAGGACCGCCTCGGTCTCACCGAGAACACGCAGCCGGCGACGCTGACGGTCGCGATCGCGGCGTTCCGTTCGCTCGGCGCGACACCCGACCTGGCCGCCGGCCACAGCCTCGGCGAGTACTCGGCGCACGTCGCGGCCGGCACGTTCGGTTTCGCCGATGCGGTGCGGCTCGTGCGCGAGCGCGGCAAGCGTATGCAGGGCGCGGTCGCGGTCGGCGCCGGCGGCATGGTCGTGTTGCGCAAGATGGGCCTCGACGAAGTGAAGGCGATCGTCGCGCGCGTCGACGCTGGACTCTGCCAGATCGCGAACGTGAACGAACCCGAGCAGATCGTCGTCTCGGGTGCGATCGCAGCGATGGACCAGGTCGTCGCGCTGGCACCGCCGAAGAAGGCGCTGAAGCTGAACGTCAGCGTGCCGTTCCACTGTGCGCTGCTGCAGGGTGCGGCCGACGGTTTCGCGAAGCTGCTCGACGGCGTGGCGATGCGCGACCCCGCGTTCCCCGTCTGGTGCAACGTCGACGCCGCGCCGGTGACGACCGCCGCTGCCGCGCGCGACGCGCTGAAGCGGCAGTTCGCCGGTTCGGTGCTCTGGCAGCAGACGATCGAGGGCATGTTCGCCGCGGGCATCCGCCACTTCGTCGAGTGCGGTCCGAAGCCGACGCTCGTGAACATGGTGAAGCGCATCGCGCTCGCGAAGGGCGTCGAAGGTGTCGAGACGGTCGCTGCGACGACCGCCGCGGAGATCGAGGCCCTGCGGGCGAAGTGATGGCAGGGTCGCCGGACGGCAACCCGCTGCGCCAGGCGCTGTGGCCGCTCGGGCTGGCCTGGGGCGCTGTCGCCGCCATTCGCAACTGGACGTTCGACGCGCGGCTGCGCGCCGTGCATCGGTTGCCGGTCACCGTGGTGTCCGTCGGCAACCTCGCCGTCGGCGGTACCGGCAAGACGCCGACCGTCGCGTGGCTCTGCGCACTCGCGCGTGCGCGAGGTCGCCGGCCCGGCGTGCTCGCACGCGGCTACGGGCGGGCGCCGGGGGCCGCGCTCAACGACGAAGGGACGATGCTGCAGAACCGTCTGCCGTGGCTGCTGCAGGCCCAGGACCCCGACCGCGTCGCGGCCGGACAGAGGCTCGTCGGCAGCGGCGCCGACTACGTACTGCTCGACGATGGCTTCCAGCATCGGCGGCTGCACCGCGATCTCGACGTGGTCTGCCTCGACGCCGCGCGGCCGTTCGGCAACGGTGCGTGCCTGCCCGCCGGCGACCTGCGCGAGTTCCGTTCCGGTCTGCGCCGCGCCGGTCTCGTGCTGCTCACGCGCGCCGCCGGGTTGGGCGCGGAGGACGTTGTTCTTCGCATGCGGCGCATCCGCGAACTCGCTGGCCGCGCCGACCTCGGCGTGTTCGCGTGCGAGCACGGGCCGGCCGACGTCGTGGTCCGGCCGCGCGGCGAAGTGTTGCCGGTGGAAGCGCTGCGCGGGCGGCGAGTCGTGCTGCTGTCCGGGATCGCCCGGCCGCAGAGTTTCCGGGCCACGGTCGAGCGACTCGGCGCAGCGGTCGTCGCCGAGCACCGCCATCGCGACCACCACCGCTTCACCGACGCGGAGGTCGAGGCCGCTGCGGCGGCCGCAAGGGGCGCCGACGCGTCGTTGCTCGTCACCGAGAAGGACGACGCTCGCCTCGCGGAGTCACCGGTCGAGCGGTGCGTGCTCCGTGTCGAACTGCGCTTTCTCGACGGCGAGCCGTCGCCCGCCGCGTTCCTGCTCTGAGGCGTCGTCGCGCGGGGTGACGACGCCCCGGAGGCGCGGGCCCTCGGTCAGCGCCGGTTGCGCGGCCGGCCCCCGCCGTGCGGGCGCGACGGGCCGTCCTGGTGCGGCCGCGAGTGCGGGTGCCGCTGCGAGTCCATTGGCCGCTGCGAGTGCCGCTGCGGAGGACGCTGCGGAGGACGCTGCGGGTCTCGCTGCGGCGGCTTCTCGCGCCGCAGTTCGGGATCGACGAGATCGGGGGTGGCCGGCCGGCCCTTGTGCGGCCGTTCCTGGCGCCGTTGCTCGTGGCGCGGGTTCGAGTCGCGCGCTGGGCGCGGCGGCGACGGCAAGTAGGGACCGGGAACCTCTCGTTGCGGCGGACGCTGTCGTTGCACGGGTCGCTGCGGCGCCTGCTTCTGCGCGATCTCGGCGGGGTCCATGCCGAACTCCTCGACCGCTTCGGTCTTCGCGGGCGCATGCCACGGATTGTGCGGATCGCGGCGCGTCGCGGCGGAGGGCCGTTCGGCCGGGGCGGCGTGTGCCGGTTCGCGCCGGCGGGCCGACGACGTGCGATCGCCGGCGACGGGGATCTTCTGGCGGATCAGCTTCTCGATGTCGCGCAGGTATTCGCGTTCCTCGGCGTCGCAGAAGGAGATCGCGATGCCGTCGCGGCCCGCGCGCGCCGTGCGGCCGATGCGGTGCACGTAGCTCTCGGCGACGTTCGGCAGATCGAAGTTCACGACGTGCGAGATCTCCGGCACGTCGATGCCGCGCGCGGCGATGTCGGTCGCGACCAGCACGGGGGCGCGGCCCGTGCGGAAGTCGTCGAGCGCACGTTCTCGGTTGTTCTGCGACTTGTTGCCGTGGATCGCGTGCGCGTGGATGTCGACCTGACGCAGGTGCTTCACGACGCGGTCGGCGCCGTGCTTCGTCCGCGTGAAGACCAGCGTGCGCTGGAACGCAGGGTCCTCGAGCAGTTCGGCGAGCAGGTCGCGTTTGCCCGCCTTCGTGACGAACCACACGCTCTGCTCGATGCGGTCGGCGGTCTTCGCCGGCGGTGTCACCTCGACGCGGACCGGGTCGATCAGGAAGTCGTGTGCGAGCGCCGTGATGTCCGCCGGCATCGTCGCCGAGAACAGCAGCGACTGCCGTTGTTTCGGCAGGCGCGACAGGATGCGCTTCACGTCCGGAAGGAAGCCCATGTCGAGCATGCGGTCGGCTTCGTCGAGGACGAGGATCTCGACCTGCGACAGGTCGCAGAAGCGCTGCTGGATCAGGTCGAGCAGGCGGCCCGGCGTCGCGACGAGGATGTCGACGCCGCGGCGTAGAGCCTGGACCTGCGGATTCTGCCCGACGCCGCCGAAGACGATGGTGCCGCGCAGGCCGAGGTTCTTGCCGTACGCCTCGAACGAGTCGGCGATCTGCGTCGCCAGTTCGCGCGTCGGTGCGAGCACGAGGGATCGCGGCTTCTGCGGCATCGGGCGGTTCTTGGACGCGGCGAGGCGCTGCAGCATCGGCAGTGCGAACGCGGCGGTCTTGCCGGTGCCGGTCTGCGCGATGCCGAGCAGGTCGCGGCCCTCCAGGAGGTGCGGGATCGCGCGCGCCTGGATCGGGGTCGGAGTGACGTAGTCGCGCTCTTGCAGTGCGCGCAGGATGGCCTCGGACAGACCGAGGGAAACGAACGTGGGTGCAGTCATTCTGGATCGGGCTCGCCTCGGCGGTTCACCGCTCCTGCGGGAAGCGCCGCGTGAATCGGACCAGGCGGGCCATGCCTTCGGGGTTCCGGCGCATCTGCGGCGGGGGGAGCCGGTCGGCTCCTGCGGGTGCACCCCTCGACAATGAGGGCGAGGAGGATAGCGGAAGCGACGGCGGACGGGAACTGCCGTTTCGAGCCTGTTTTCGCGGCGGCTGGGCGCATCGCGACCGCACGCTGCCGCCGCGGCTTCCGCGCGCGTCGATGCCGCGAACGCATCCGATCCCGTCCATGCGACCGGACTTGGGCCGGGCGAACGCGGTCCGGTAGCTTCGCGGGCGATGACCGATTCCCGATCGAGGCCGCCCGCATCCCGACGAACACTCGCCGCCGCGGGGCTCGTCGTGATCGCGGGCACACTCGCCGCGATCGCGTGGAACCGCGCCATCGGGCTGCGTCGCGCTCTGGCCGCGCTCGTCGACGGGACGGCGTCCAGCGTCGGCGATCCGCTGCCGAGCGTCGTGGCGGCGGAGCGGCTCGGCGCCGCGTGGCAGGCCCCGATCTACGACGACTTCTCGTCGGTCGGCTCGTCGTTCGTCTATCCGCCGATCGCCGCGCTGCCGTACACGCTCGTCGTGAGCGACGACGCGGCGGCGGTGCACGCGGGGCTCGTGTGGATGTCGCGCATCGCGTTCGTCCTGTGCCTTCTGTGCGTGTACGTGCTCGCGGGTGCGAACGTGCGCCGGCGGTCGGTGGTCGTGGCGTTCGTGGCGTGGAGCGGGCTCACGTTCTTCCCGTTGTTGCGCGCCGTGCAGCTCAACCAGGCGTCGCTGCTCGTGGCGGTGTGCATCGGCGCGAGCGCGTGCCTCGTCGCGCGGGGGAAGGTCGCCGCTGCCGGAGCGGTGTGCGCGCTGGCCGCGGCGTTCAAACCGCAGCTCGCGGTCGTGCCGCTGCTCGCTGCGGCGTGTTCGCGGCCGTTCGCACGATCCGCGCTCGTGACCCTCGCGGTTGCCGGGCTCGCATCGCTGGTCTACGGCGGCATCCACAACCACTGGCGCTACCTCTCCGTCGTGCTGCCGCAACTGGCCGAGGGCTACGCGTTCTATCCGAACCAGTCCTGGAGCGCGTTCTTCCTGCGCCTGGGCGGTGCGTCGCCCCTCGAGTTCGAGCTGGCGACGGCGGCACCGTGGGTCGGCACCGCGAGCCTGCTCGCGGCGGGAGCGATGGTGGTGGCGGGCGCGTTCGTGCTGCTGCGCTCGGCGCGCCGGTCCGCGGCGTCGGAGCAGCTGCCGCTCGCGGTGCTGTTCGCGTGGCAGGTGGCGACGCTCGCGTCGCCCATCAGTTGGGAACACCACTACGTGCCGGCGTTGTTCGTGCTCGCGTGGCTGCTCGGGGAAGCGCTCGCGGGGCGCGCGTCGCGTACGACGATCCTGTGCGCGGCGTTCGCGGCTCCGGCGATCGCGGGGTTCGTCGACGTGCGTGGCTGGTCGCACGGTCCCGTCGCGGTGATCGGCTCGTCCTACGTGCTGTGGGGAGGTCTGCTGCTCGCGATCGCTTCGTCGACCCACCTGCTGCGGCGCCCGACTGCGGAGTGATCGGCAAGGAGCGCTCTGCGAACTGCGCGGCGGCTCGCGGCGCGTGCCGACCTTCGTGCCTTCGCGCTGCTGCGGCGATATCGTCCGGCCCGCGAGCGCCCGTAGCTCAGCCGGATAGAGCATCGCTTTTCTAAAGCGGCGGTCCCAGGTTCGATTCCTGGCGGGCGTGCCAGCTTCGCGTGGCGAAGCTGGGCTCACCCGGCGCGATGCGACGATCTCGCCAGACGGCGATTCGATGGCGGGCGAGCGCGGGCTTCGGAGAGTGCGTCCACGCGCGCGAGAGGCAAAGCATGCGCAAACTGTGTTTCGCGGTCGCTCTGCTCGGCTGGTCGGGCTTCGTCGGCGCACAGGATGCGCCCGCACTCTCGGATGCTCGATCGAGAGCGCAGGCCCGGGACTGGGAGGGAACGATCGCTTCGCTGCGTGCGGCGGGCGATCGACTGTCCACCGCCGCCGATCGCAACGCCGCGGCCGAGATCGCCGTCCAGGTCGGCAAGGCGCAGCGCGCCGCAGGGAAGCACGATGGTGCTCTGGCCGCCTACGAACTCGCGCTTCGCATGCGCCAACTGGTGCACGGGGAGCAGGATCATCCGGACGTGGCGATGGACCTCGACGACGTGGGGTCGAGCCTGCAGGCCCTCGGGCGCGCTCCCGAAGCACTCGTGCGGCACGAATCCGCGCTCGCCATGGCGCGTCGTCTCGCGGGCGAGCGGCCCGATCGACTGGTCACGGCATTCGAGAGTCAGCTGGGCATGTGCCTCGCTGCCACCGGGCGGCTGGCGGATGCGCGGTCCCACTTCGCGTCCAGTCTCGCGATGGCGCGGGATCTCGCCGGGGACCAGGACAGCCCGGATGTGGCGCTGGTCGCCGACAACCTCGCGAAGTGCCTGTTCGA
>JAEUHQ010000209.1 GCA_016794565.1 Planctomycetota bacterium
CCCGCGGCCTCGGCGAGCAGCGTGCGCCCCTGCGCGTCGCGGCGCTCGACCCACGCGCCGATGCCGTACGGCGCCCCGTGCGGATGCGGGGTCTCGAGGACCGGCACGCCAACGGTCTGCGCGCGCAGCATCTCGTCGACACTCGCCGACGACAGGACCTGCACTCCGTTGCGCGTGCCGCGGTTCCTCAGCATGTCCACGAACGCGGCGAAGTCGCCGAGGTCGGCCCGTGCGCCGCCGGCGATGCGCGGGTTCGCCGCGTGCCGAACGCGCCATGGTCGGTCGCGGTCATCCCGAGCGGCGTCGCGATGCGTTGCTGGAAGAGCTGGTTCCACGACTGGCCCGCGGCCACCTCGCACACCGCACCGGCGACGTGCATGGACACGCCGCCATAGAGGAACGCCGTTCCCGGTGCGTACGACAGCGGCACGTTCGCGAGCTGCATCGCCGCGGCGCGCAGCGTGATCGAGTCGTCGCCGACGGCCGGGTGCGTCGACGGCAGCCCCGCAGTGTGCGTGAAACACATGCGCAGCGTGATCGACGCACGAACGCCGTTGTTCCATTCGGGCAACCAGTGCCCCACGGTGTCGTCGAGCGACAGGTCGCCATCGTCGACCAGCGACATCAGCACCGCCGCGGAGAGCGTCTTCGTCGCGGACGCGATCGGGACGACGGTCTGGAGCGTGAACGAACCCGCGGCCTCGCGGTAGGAGGTGGCGCCGCGCTGGTCCACCTGCACGCACGAGCTGCCGGTCACCGGGAACGCGACGAGCAGGTCCTGGCGGATCGCGGTGATCGCCAGCAGGTCGTGGCATGGGGCCTGCGCCGCCGCGACCGAACAGACGAGCACGAACGGCGCGAGATCGCGGATCATCGTCGCGGCGATTGTCGCGCTGCGCGGAGCGGGACGCGCGGGTCGACCCGGCGGAGAGATCGCTTCGTCGACGAGTTCCCGCGCCGAGACCTCCGCGCGGCTGGCGGAACGGCTCCAGCCCTTCACTGCGGCGAACTCGGGCTTCCGCACCGACACGCAGTCACTCCGAACGCAGCTTCACGTCGCGCAGCACCAGCGTTTCGGGCAGCCAGTCGCGACCGAAAATGTGCTCGAACGCGATCTTCGTCGGCAGGAGGTGCTCGCCCACCGGCGTGAGCCCGACGATGGTCGCCGCTTCCCAGCGCTGCGCGGCCGGAGTGTCGGGACCGCCGATCTTCTCGTCGATGCGCACGACGACCTGCCGGTCGCCGACCTTCTCCCACGTGAACTTCGTCGCGGTTCCGCCGTCGGTCGCCCGCAGGCCGCGCACGAGCCCGCCGCCGGTGAAGACGCGGTCCACGCTGCAGCCGGTCACGCGGAACACACCGTCGGCGTCCGGAGCGTCGATCGTGGCGCCGGCGAACAGTTCGTCGAACGGCACGCGATCGCTGAAGTCGCGGCAATACCACATCCCCAGACGGTCCCGCAGTACGGCAGCGAGCTGGACTTCGTCCTCGCGCGCGAGGTTGCCGTCGAACGCGATGTCCAACGACCGCAGATTGCGCCCGATGCCCTCCATCACCAGCCGGCCGGAGAGTTTCTTCTTCCCGCGCCACACGCCGTCGTTGCCGGTCGTCAGCACGAACTTCGCCTCGATCACGATCGGCGTGGTCGGCAGCCGGTAGCCCGCATTCCACGCGGCCTGCAGGGCTGCCGCACCCGGCCCGCCCGGCTGTTTTACCGGGACCGTTCCACCTCCGTCGAAGCGGAGACCGGTCAGCGTCAGGCCGGACACCGTCGTCACGCTCGTGCCGGCCATGGAGACCCGGCTCGCGCCCGCCGGAACCACGCGCCCGTCGACGACCGAGTACGTGAAGCGGGTGTCGAGGTACGACGCGAACTGGCGCGTCCTGACGAGTCGCCCGCCGAGCGACTGCCACTCCCACACCGACCGCTCGCCGCTGCCCATGCCATCGCCGACGATCCTGCCGCCGCGCACTTGCACGTCGGCGCACTCCTCGGCCCGCACCGAACCGCCGGTGCCGTGCGCACTGCCGACGTGCCGCTCCTTCGTCCAGCCGGGTCCGACCAGCGCAACACGATCGGCGGCGACGAGTTCGAGCCGGTTCTCCGCAACGAGTCCCGCGAAGTCGGGGCGGCGCAGGTTCTCGATCGCGGCGCGGATCAGGAACGACGCGTTGGCGCCCTCGCCCTCGCGCATCTCCACGTCCAACTTTCCCGCGGCGTCCATCGCGAAGCGCCCCTTGATCCGGAAGTCGTCGAACTTGCCGGGCTGCTGGAAGCGCATCCGTCGTTCCTCGAACACGAAGTCGCCCGCCACCGACGCGCCCGGCTCCGGCCAGCGGTACCACGCGTCGTACGCGGCCCGGAGCACCTCGGCCGCCGCACCGTCGGGCATCGCACCGACGGCACACCAGTCCACGATCTCGAACGCGGTCGCCTTCATCGCACAACCAGGCGCCTCGAGCATCGGGTCGAGGTACGCGTCGACGCCGGGCAACGTGACGACCAGGACGTCGCGCGTCGAGCGCGGATCGAGGCGTACGCCGACCAGGTCGATGCGGTCCCGCGGCTGCTCGAACGTGACCAGCAGCAGCAGGTCGAGCGTCGCGTCGAGCGGGTTGGTCATCGCGACCTTCGTGACCGGGAACGTGCCGGCCATCGACTCCCGCTGCACCTGCTCGGGCTTCCCGATCGTCACCGCGGGCTCGTCGATCGCGCCGCCCTCGACGAACGACGCCGCCGTCACGCGCACCGTGAACTGCCCCTTCTTTCCGGGCAGCACCGTCGGCACGAAGTACGTCTGCCGGCCCCCCGCGGGCACCGGGCGGCCAAAGCGCGCCGCGTGCGGCAACTGCGCGCGCGAGAACGTCGCGACCTGCGGCGGGTCGGGTTTCTTCGCCGGCACTTCGAGGCAGAACTGCAGCGGCTCGGCGGCCACCGTCCCCTTGTTGCCGACTTCGATGGTCAGGACCTGCAGTGCGCCTTCGACCTGGCGCGCGGCGACCACGCGCGCTTCGAGCGCGGCACATTCGCCCGGGACGAACTTCGGCGAACCGGGCGCCTGCGACAGCAGCGGAGTCGCGGCGGCGAGAACGAACGCGAGGCGCGGCGTCGTCATGGCGGTCCGTGTGTAGCCCGGGCGTTCACCACGGCAACGGACGGCCGGTCCGGAAGAAGCCGCCGGTCGGACCGTCGTCCGGCAGCGTCGCGGCCCAGACGACGCCGCCGCCCATGTCGGTCGCGGTCCAGCCCGGACAGACCGTGTTCACCAGCACGCCGCTGCCGCTGGGTTCGTTCGCCAGGATCTTCGTGAGCGCGTTCAGCGCCGCCTTGCTGGTCGAGTAGGCAGGTGTCCCGCCTCCCATGTCCTGCAGCGAACCGGCCTGCGACGACAGTTGACGATGCGCCCCCACCGCGACGCGCGCATCGCCGGCAGGAACGCCTGCGCACAGCGCCACGCGCCGAAGAAGTTCACCGCGAACGCCTCCTGCACGATCGCGGTACCGCCTGCTGGCCGAGCAACGCGGCGCCGGCGCCGCGTTCGTCGACTACCGCGATCGCCTGCTCGAACGCCTCGGCGACGGCGACGCGCCGCCGCGCACTGGTTCGATTTGACGAACTTCGCACCGGCTCCCTAGAACGCCGTGCATGGACGCGATCGTTCTGGCGATCCAGCAGCTGTTCCCGCGCATCTACCACGCATGCCACGTCGAGCATCGGCGCGGCCGCAGCACACCGTGGCGGCTCTCCGACCACCACGCGGCGATCCTGGCGCACCTCGACGCCGAGCACGGCACGACTGCGCGCGAGTTGTGCCGGCACCTGCGCACCGGCGCACCGGCCATGTCGGCATCGATCGCGCAACTCGAGGAGAAGGGCCTCGTGCATCGGGCGCCGCGGCGCGGCCGTTCGCCGGCGCGCGGGATCACCCTGACGGACGCCGGGCGCGCCGCCGTCGACGGTTCGTCCGTGCTCGACAGCGCCCGACTGCGAACGCTGCTCGGTCGTCTCTCCCCGCGGCAGCGCACCGCGGTCGTCGCCGGCATGCGCCTGCTCGCCGAAGCCGCCCTCTCTCCCTCGAAGCAGGAGTCCCGCCCGTGAAGTACGTCTGGATCACCCTCACCGTCCTCGCCGCGATCGTGGCGCTCGTCGCGCTCGTCGGCGCCTTCCTGCCCGTCGCCCATGCGGCGGCGCGGCGCGTCACGTTGCGCGCACCGCGATCGGCCGTGTTCGCGACGATCGCCGGGGTCGACGGCTACGTGCAGTGGCATCCCGGCGTGAAGAAGGTCGAGTGGCTTCCCGACGCGAACGGCACGAAGCGCTTCCGCGAAGTCGGGCCGCACGGCCCGATGGACCTCGCGATCGAACGCAGCGAACCCGACCGCCTGTTCGTCACACGCATCGTCACCGAGGGCTCGCCTTTCGGCGGCACATGGACGTTCCGAATGGACGAACGCGACGGGGCGACGACGGTCACGCTGACCGAGAACGGCGAGGTCTACAACGTGATCTTCCGCTGCCTCGCGCGCTTCGTGTTCGGCCACACCGCCACGATCGAGGCGTGTTTGCGCGCCCTCGCGGCGAAGCACGGCGCGGCCGATGCGACCGTCGAGGCGACCGAGCCCGACGCGCCCCCGCGCTGACCGCGGTTTTCCCGGGTGCGACATGGCGATCGCACGTCCGGCCACCGCTCGCGCCATGCATCGCCTCGCGCCGCTCACCGCATTGCTCGTGTTCTCCGCCGCGGCATCCGCACAGGAGACTCTGCCGCCGTTCGCACCCGGGAAGGGCACCACGTTGAAGTTCGACCTCACGTCGAGTGCGAAGATCGGCATGGGCCCGGTGGCCGGCCGAAGCGAGGTCACGCTGCACACGGTCGTGCAGGTGCTCGACACCGACGAGAAGGGCACGCGTCTGTCGATCACGTGGCAGGAAACCCACGGTGAAGTCGTGCTGCCGATGCTCACGACGAGGTTCGATTCGCGGCAACCGGTCGCGACCCCGGTGCCGCCGGGCGGCGGCCGACTCGCGCGGCTGCTGACCGAGTCCGCGACACACGACATCCGCCGCCCGTGGGAGGCGCTGGTCGGGTTCTCGTACGAGGTCGTCGTCGACCGCTCCGGCGTCGTGACGGACATGCCGGACCTCGCGAAGCGGCTCGCGGAACGGCGCAAACTCGTCCACCAGGCCGGCAACGAGGACACCGTGAACTCCTTCCTCGACGAACGCACGCTGCGATGGCACGTCGGCCTCATGGTGCCGGGCCGCGGCGGCGAGTCGTCGAAGGCGGGCGACACGTGGAAGACGCCGGCCACGATCGGCGTCGGCCACGGCACGCTCGCGGTCGTCGACGTCGAAGTGCGGAGCGAACTGCGCACGTTCGCAGCGGACACGGCGACCATCGAGAGCGCGGCGACTCCGCGCAGTGCCTCCCCCAGCGTGACGGCCGCCAACGCGGTGTTCGAGGGCTCGCTGCTCGCCTCCCGCGTCGACGGCTTCGCGGAGTCCGGCTGGCGCGCGCTCGACGTCGAACTCCGCCACCGCGGCGCGGCGAGACTGCTCGACCAGAAGGTCGAGTGCGACTGGACCGTTCGCCGCGTCCGCGACTGACGGTTCCGCGCTGCAGCGCGGCCGACGCGGCGGCTATCCTGCCGCGCCATGCCACGAGCCTTCGTCGCGTCGGCCCTGCTCCTTTCGCTCGTCGCGTGCGGCGGCGGCGCCGCGCGGATCGCCGACGGCAAGTCCGTGCGTTTCCGCGGCGTCGAGTTCGACGTGCCGGCGTCGTGGTCGGTGCAGTCGGGCGACGACGGCATGCGCCTGCAGCCCGAAGGCGCGAACGCGAGCGGCATGCTCGAGGAGCTGTACCTGCTGACCGGGGAGCCTTCGCTGCGAACACTGGACGGCGACGCCGTCGAAAACGCGCTCCTCCAGGTCGTCGAGCAAATGCAGCCCGGAGCGACGAAGCGCAGCGGTCCGGTTGCGCGCCGATTCGGCGACCTCGACGGCCGGACATGGACGTGGACCGGCCGCTCGCAGTTCGACAAGGACGTCGAGATCCGCGCCTTCGCATTTCTCGGCGACCACGCATGCGCGGTGTTCGCGGTCGGCCTGCCGGACGTTCTCGCGCGCCGCTCGACCGATCTCGACGCAGTGCTCGGCTCGATGCGCAGACCGGATGCGGGGACCTCCGCGGCGACCGGTTCCTCCGGCAGCGCCGGCAGCGGGCAGGAACTCGCCGGTCAGTGGATCTGGCTGTCGAACTTCAGCGCGACGAACGGCGGCGGCAGCCAGAGCAACACGTGGATCACGCTGCAGGCGGATGGTCGCTACCAGTGGCACCACGACAGCGTCAGCACGAACCCGAACGGCGCCGCGTGGGGCTCGCAGGACGAAGCGGGAGCGTGGACGGTGAGCGGCGATTCGATCACGTTCCGGCCCGACGGCGGCTCGCCGTACACGCAGTCGCTCGAGAAGCGGAACCACCCGCAGAACGTGCGCGACCCGATGATCGTGCTCGACGGCAAGGCGTACGTGACCGCGACGAACCGCCGGCCGTGGTGATTCGCAGCAGCGGAGCCCGATGACCGACTCCCCCACTCCGACCTCGCCCACACCGATCGTCTTCGTCTCGCATGGAGCGCCCACGCTGGCGCTCGACCGACGCGCTGGCGCCGATTTCGCGCGGCTCGCGGCAGCCATCGGCACACCGCGCGCGCTGCTCGTGGTGTCGGCGCACTGGCTCGACGCTCCCGCGACGATCGGCACACGTACGACGCGCGAACTGATGTACGACTTCTCCGGCTTCCCGGCCGAGTTGTACGGCCTGCGCTACGAGGCACCGGGCGCCGCCGACGTCGCGGACGAACTGCGGCGTGCGGTGCCGAGCCTGGCGCGCGCCGACGAGCGCCCGTGGGACCACGGCGTCTGGGTACCGCTGCTGCACATGTTCCCTGGCGCCGACGTCCCGGTGCTGCAGGTCTCGGTGCCGTACCGATGGAGCCCGGAACGGCTCTTCGCGCTCGGCCGCGAACTCGCGATCGTCCGCGAGCGCGGCGTCCTGCTGCTGGGCAGCGGCGGCATGGTCCACAACCTCGGCCGACTGGCGTGGGGCGGCGGAGCGGCACCGGAGAGCTGGGCCTCCGACTTCGAGAGCTGGGTGCGCGAACGGCTCGACGCGAACGACTGGGACGGCCTTCTAACCTACCGCGAACGAGCGCCCGGTTTCCGGCTCGCCCACCCGACCGACGACCATTTCCTGCCGCTGCTCGTGGCCGCCGGCGCCGCGAGTGCGGGCCGCTCGGCGCCGGTCGCGTACCCGATCACCGGCTTCGAGTACGGCTCGCTGAGCCGGCTCGCCGTGCGATTCGGCTGATCCGCCAGGGACTTCACGCACGCAGCGAACGCACGTGCTGCAGGGCCTGACGGACCGCATTCTCGAACGGCAACGGACTGCGCTCCACCTTCCCGACGAGCATGCCACCCTGCATCACGACGTAGCAGAAGTCGGCGAGTTCGCGCGGATCGACGGACGCGCGCAGTTTCCCGGCATCGCGCAGTGCCGCGAACAGGTGGCGCAGCGGTTCGCGCGCCTCGTCGAAGATCGCGCGCGCTTCGTCGCGCAGCGGCCCTTCCTTCGCGGTGAGTTCGCCCGCGATGGTGCCGATCGGACAGCTGCGCGCACACTGCATCGACCGCTGCGCGCCGAGGAAGAACGCGAACCACTCCTCGAGGTCCTTCCAGGTGCGGAGGTCGCGTTTCAGCGGAATCGCGCCCGAAGCGAGCTGGCTGCGATGGTGGCGCATCGCCTCGAGCACCAGTTCGTCCTTGTCGGCGAAGAAGTGGTACAGCTGCCCCTTGCCGGCCCCGGACGCGGTGAGGATCTGGTCGAGGCCGGTCGCTGCGACGCCCTGCGCGTGGAACAGGTCCAACGCCGCATCGAGGATGCGGGTGCGGGTGTCTGCTCGGGGCGCCTTGGGCATCTGCTTGCTTCGACTGGACCGATCGGTAAACTGCGACTTTACCGATCGGTCCACATTCGGAACCGACTTGCCCGAGGAGCATACCGTGACCAACGCACTCAGCCCGCATCTCTCCGCCTTCGCCATCAACGACTGGATGTTCGAGAGGGCCCTCACCACGATCCCGGAGAGCGCAGGCGACCGCCGCCTGGATCCTTCGACCAACCCGGCGCGCGCGATCGCCCTGCACCTGCTCGCCGCCCGCCACTCCCTCTGTTCGCTGCTCGGTGCACCGCCGGCACCGCTGCCCTGGAGCAAGGAGCAGATGGGCGAAGGCACCCAGGCCGGTTACCAGCCGAGCGGTCCCAAGCCGAGCCTCGGCGAACTGGTCACGCTCTGGCGGCGCCTCTCCCCGCATTTCCACGCGACCCTCGGCGGCGCGTCGGCCAGCACGCTCGGCGCACCGAGCCCGATGCCGATCCCCGGAGTGGCGAACGCGACGGTCGGCGACTTCGCCAAGCTCAACGTCGTCCACGAGTGCTACCACCTCGGCCAGATCGGAATGCTGACCAAGGCGATCACGGGCAAGCGGGTGCTCCAGCCCGACGCCCCGGGGGCCTGACCCTGCCGCCGCGTGCTGGCCGGGTGAGGGGAGCGGAGATCCGGGGCACGCCGGCGCCACACCGGCGCCGGTTCCCGGATCACCGGGAGCGATGCTGCTGAAGGCGCTCTTCTGGCTGTTCGTGGCGATCGACGCGGCCGGCCTCGGGTTCCTGTTCGTGCTCGGGCTGGCCGCGGCCGGACCGAGCAAGACGCACCCGCTCGCCGTCGTCTTCGCACTGTTCCTGGTCCCGGGGCTGCTGCTCGCCGGCGCGATCGCACTGCACCTCCGATCCCCGTCCGCCGGGCTGCGGCTCGTGGCCTTCCTCGTGGTCAGCGCCCCGACGGCGGTGCTCGCGATCGGCCGACTCGCGGCGCTCGTCGCGGTCGCCACGAACCCCGGCGGAGTGTGGGGCGAAACCCCGCTCACCCGGGCACTTCGCGAACTGCCGCAGGACCCCACGCGAATGGCGACCGTGCGGTCCCTGCTCGCGAACGGTGCCGACCCGAACCAGGCCGGCGAGGACCTGCCGCTCGTGCTCGCGATCCGCGCCGCACGAACGGTCGGCGACGAAGCGCTTCGTCTCCTCCTCGACGGCGGCGCGGACCCGAACCAGCGCGACGAATTCGGTTCGCCCGCGTTCTTCTCCGCCATCGGCGTCACCGTGGGACCGGCGGTCCTCGGCCTCCTCCTGGAACGCGGCGCCGACGCCGCAGCCACCGGTCGCGACGGGCGGAGCGCCGCGTGGATGGCGACGAACGTGGAGGCATGGAACACCGCGCGGATGCTCGTCGACCGGGGCGCCGGCGTCGGAGGTCGGTCGCCGATGGGCCTGACGCTCGTCGACACGCTCGAAGATCGCGTGCGTACTCGCGGCGACGGCAACGGCCTGCGCGAGCTGCTCGTCGTCGTACGGGCGAAGGGCAAGTGACGCCGGCAACTGCCGGCGAACGTGCTGCGGACCGGAAGTGAACGCCGCTCGAGCATGGTGGCGACTCGAACGCGGTGCACGAGGTCGTGAGCGAGTACCTGCGCTCGCGCCGCGTCCCCGGCGGCGACTTGCGCGCTCCGCACCAACGATGGCAACGGGCCCTCGCGGCGCTTCCGCGCCTCCTCGCGGTCGCGACAGAACCGAAAAACGTCTTCGCCGAGCGGGCCGCAGGGCCTTTCCGCATCGTCGCCACAGAGCTAGGGTGTCCACCCCGTCCCTCTCCGCGCGCTCCGCCCCGGGAGTGTGCCTCACCCCCTCGTTCCAGATCATGCTCCGACCCGCACTTCTCTCCGCGGCCGCGGTGGCGCTCGCCACCGGAATCGTCGCGCAGTCCAACACCGTCGTCGGCCTCGATGGCCGTCTCGAGATCCTCGACAACATCACGTACTGGGGCCGTCGCGGCGCGGCCTACCCGGGCGGCGAAGTCGGGATGTCCATGCGCAACACGATGTGCAACCCGGGGTCCGTCAGCATCCCGTGGTACGCGCAGATGGCGGAGAACCACCCGAAGTTCGGGTTCCTCATCACGCGGCTCTCGAACGACCGCATGGTGCAGATCAGCGACCGCTCCTACTGCAAGCACGCGTTCACGTCGGCGAGCACGTCGGGCGCATGCGGGCCGTGCAACGGCATCGGCGGCAACCAGATGGGCGTCACCTGCTCGGACACCTACAGCGCCGGCAACAACGGCAGCCGCAACAACCTCGGCCCGGCCGACGAGATCAACCCGTGGCTCGGCACGTGGAACCACACCGGCTCCTACTTCGACCAGGGTGATCCCAACGTCGGCGCGCCCGGCAACATCGACGGCGCGCAGAGTCCGATCAACGTGGGTTCCGACCCGGTGAAGAACCGCGTCACGATCAAGGAGTCCGACCTCGCCGTTCCAGGCGCGAGCTTCTTCTACGGGATCCAGCTGATCCACGAAGGCGAGTCGCTCGCGAACCGCTGGGACAACATCAAGTCGCGCGGCATGACCGCGTCGTGGAACGGCTCGACGTGGTCCGTCGCCAACTCGGCGGTCGGAGAAGCGTTCGGCTCGATCCTGCAGCACTGGCCCGGTGCGACCGTGAACATGGTCAGCAACGGCAGCGACGACGGCCGCTTCTACGTCGCGTCGAAGGCCACGTCGCTCGGCGGCGGCATGTTCCACTACGAGTACGCGATCCACAACGTGGACAACAGCCGCGGCGGTGCCTCGCTGCGCGTGCCGATCGACGCCGCCTCGGTCGCGTCGAACTTCACGTTCCGCGACATCGACACGAACCCGCTCAACGACTGGACGGCAGCGCGCGTCGGCAACGAGATCGTGTTCACGGCTCCGGGCAGCAACCCGCAGAACTGGAACACGATCTTCAACTTCGGCTTCGATGCGAACTTCGCCCCCGGCAACGCCTTCGTCAGCATCGACGAAGCGCGGGTCGGCCCGGGCACCCTGTTCGTCACCGTCGGCGCGAAGGCCCCGAGCGGCGCGACCTACGCACAAGCGAGCCCGATCGGCACCGGCTGCGGCGGCTCGACGTGCACTACGTCGTTCTACGAGCTCTTCACCACCACGGGGCTCGACCTCGCCAACACGAGCTTCACGCTCACCTACAACAGCGGCACCTACACACTCGGCACGGGCACCGGTTCGTGGATCGCTCCGGCCGGCACGTCGTTGCCCGCGGGTGACGAGGTCACCCACACCGTCGCGCTGCCGTTCGCGCTGCCCTACCCCGGCGGCACGACCAACACGCTCTACGTGTGCTCGAACGGCTACGTGTCCGCAGCCTCGAACCCGACGGTCTACAACCCCTCGGCTGCGGTGCTGCTCGGCGGCTCGCCCCGCTGGGCCGGCTTGTGGCACGACTTCAACCCGTCCGCGAACACCCTGAAGGCCGACGTGAACGCGTCGCGCGCCGTCATCAGCTTCGCCGCCGTGCCGAACTACAACACCACCGGCACCGCCACCTTCCAGTACCAGTTCTATCCGAACGGCACGGTGCACGTGATCTACCAGGCCGTGTCGCTGGCGGGCAACGCCTACCTCGTCGGCTGGAGCCCCGGCGCAGCGAACGATCCGGGCGGCATCGACGTCTCGTCGAGTCTCGGCGCCGGTCTGCAGTTCTGCAGCGGTCCGACGCCGAACATGGCTCTCGCCACGACCGATCGGCCGGTGCTCGGCACGACGATCGACTTCGACACGACGAACATCCCGGCGGGCTCGGTCCTGGGCCTGTCGGTGCTGTCGCCGACCGAGTACTCGCCGGGCCTCGACCTCGGCATCATCGGCATGCCGACGTGCACGCTCTACGCGGGCCTCGACATCATCACCGGCTTCGCCACGCCAGGCTCCTCCGCCACGGTCGGCTGGGCCGTGCCGAACGACAACACGCTGTCGGGTGTCGCAGCCGCCGTTCAGACGATCACGCTGACGCCGGGCATCAACGCCTTCGGCGCCGCGGCGTCGAACGCGCTGCAGCTGCTGATCGGCGCCAACTGAAGCACGACCGCCACGCCGCCCCGGAGGGCGGCGTGGTCGTCGTGTTGCGCCGCCGGACTCGCGTTCCTCGTGTCCCCCTCCGCGCTGACGATCCGGTTCACGCGCACGTCGCCGACGCGCCATCGCGTCGAGTTCCTGCGCGCCGACGGAACCCGCGAAGAGGCGGACCTCGAGACGCGCAGCCTGCTCCTGCACGACTTCGTGCACTTCGCGATCGAAACGGAGGGTCGCATCCGCGACGGGTTCTACGGTCGCATCGCGCGCGGCATTCGTGCGGCCGATCTCGCGCATCCGCAGCAGATCCCCGGTCGCGACGACGAACTGATGGCGACCGAACGGGTCGTCGGCCCTCTGCAGACCGCCTGGCGCCGGGGCGCGAACCCGGACGCGTTCGTCGCGAAAGTGCGTGACCACCTGGAGTCGGTCGGTGCAGCCGTGCCGACGTGGCTCGAAGCGGACCTCGTACGTCGCGCGATGGCGACGATCACGCGACTCGACGGACAGTGGCGCGCGACACCGTTCGGCGCCGCGATGGAACTCGCGTTCGCGGCGGCTCCCGCGCCGGCTTGACGTGCGTCGACCAGCCCGCGATCGTCGCCGCGATCGTGGCGCCCCCGGATCGTCGAGGCAGGATGGTCGCGGTCGCCCTCGGCGCGACCGTGCTCGCGGCCGTCGTGCGCCTCGCATGGCTGTCCGACGACTGCTACGTGACGCTGCGGACCGTCGAGAACCTGCTCGCCGGGCACGGTCCGGTGTGGAACGTCGACGAGCGTGTGCAGGCCTACACGCACCCGGCGTGGTTCTGGACGCTGGCCGCGGCGCGGTGGCTGTCGGGCGAGCACTACCTCACGACGATCGCCGTGTCGGTCGCGCTGACCGGGTTCACGATCGCACTGCTGTTCCGCGCCGGGAGGACCACGCGGGCGACGATCGTGTTGGCGATTGCACTGCTCGGTTCGCGCGCGTTCTGCGACTTCGCGACCTCGGGGCTCGAAACACCGCTCACGATGGCGCTGCTCGCGTGGCTCGTCGCGACCGACGGCAGCACCGCGCCGGGCAGCACGCGCCTCTTCGCAGTCGCTGCGCTCACCACTGCATGCGGCCTCACGCGACTCGATCTGCTGCCCGTCGCCGGTGCCGTGCTCCTGGGGCACGTCCGCCGCGAACACTTCGGCCGCCAGTTCGGGATCGCGCTCGCCGCCGCGCTGCCGTTGCTCGGCTGGCTCGCGTTCGCCGCGTACTACTACGGATCGCCGTTCCCGATCACCGCGCACGCGAAGGCCCTCGCGACCGGCTTGCCGCTCGGCGACGTGCTGCGACAGGGCTGTGCGTACGTCGCGATCACGGCGCGCCACGATCCGCTCACGATCGCGGTCGTCGGCGGCGGCCTCGCACTCGGGCTCGTCGACCGCCGCCTTCGCGCCCGCTCGTGTGCGCTCGGGATCGGGATCTCCTGCACATGGATCCTCGTCATCGGCGGCGACTTCATGATCGGCCGCTTCTTCGTGCCCGCGTTCGTCCTCGCACTCGGCGTGATCGCACGCGCTCTCGCGACCGCGCCGGCCCGGACCACCGCCGCCGTCGCGACCGTGTGCCTCGCCGCCCCGTGGCTAGGTGACCCGCCGTCCTGGCTGCGCTCCCTCGAGCACGATGCAGCGCCCACCGCGGCAGAACGCGGAGTCAACGACGAACGCCGCTTCTACTGGCGCGTGCTCGGCCTCTGGAGCCCTCATCGCGACACACCGCGACCGGGCATGCTCAGCGACGCACTGCGGCGCCAGGGCCGGCGGCAGCGGATCGTCTCCACGTCGAGCCAGGCAGGTCTGTATCCGTTCGTCGCCGGTGAGATGTTCCACTTCGTCGACCCGTGGCTGTGCGATCCCCTGCTGATGCGTCTGCCCACCATCGATCGCGTCGACTGGCGCATCGGGCACTTCACACGCGGCATCCCCGACGGCTACCTCGAGACCCTGGCCTTCGGCCGCGCGGCGATCGAGCACCCGGGCCTGCGGGAGTATCACGCAGCGCTGCAGACCCTCGTGCATGGCGACGCCGGCATGGCCGAGCGACTGCGAGCCCTCGCCTCGTGGTGGTCGGGCGCACACGAGGCCGAACGCGCGGCGTACCTGGCCGACGAGTACTTCAGTCCGCCCCGAAGGAACGTGGCGCTGGCGGCCCTGACCCGGTCCGTCGACCCCGGGACCCTGTGGTGCGACGACCCCGGGGTCCGGCTGGTCGGCCGCGGCGGACTTCGAATCACGTGCGACGCGCCGATGACGATGTCGTCGCTGCACGTCTCGATGATGCCGTTCACGACCTACACGTTCGTGTTCCGCCGTGGCGGCGTCGAAGCGGGGCGGACGACGATCGACGCCCTCGTGGAGATCCCGCCGCCGCCGGACGACGACAGCGACGACGTGCTGGGATACGTGCGGCACATGCTCGGCCTGCACCGCTTCGACCTTCCCCTCGCGGCACCAGTGGCCGACTTCGATGCCATCGACGTCGATGCCACCATCGGCCCGTGGACGATCGCCGGGATCGCCGGCATCGAACTGCGGCGCTGAGCGACCGCCGCTCCGGCGATCAGTCGAACGGGATGGCGACCATGTCGACCCACGGCACTGCGCCGGTCGCGGCGTTCGCCTCCATCGTCACGCGGATCTGCAGTTCGTTCATGCCGTCCGCGACGTCGGGGGTCGTCGACCACGCGGTCGGCGGCGCGCCGGACGCGGTGCGACCGCGATACTCGACGAGGATCGACGTTCCGGGCGGCGCAAAGGACGCGAGCGTCGGGATCCCGTAGTCGAGCGCGCCGCCGAAGCTCGGCGTCCACGCCGACTCGGCGACGGATCGTGTGCGAAGGAAGTCGACCTCGAGGTCGAACGTGTAGCTGCCGCCGTTCCCGACCGGCGTCGTCGATGGCGACAGCGGCGCGGGGAATCCGGCCCAGCCGCCGATCGCGGCAACCGTTGCGAACGGTTCCGGGCTCGAGTTCGACAACAAGTGGATCAGGGGGAAGTTGACGCCCGTGCCCGCACCCGGCGCACACCTCGTCTCGAGCAGGAGCGTGTGCACACCGTCGTGCAGGAACGGCTGCGCGATCGGGTACGGCAGATGACCCCCGGGCGTCAGAGCCCCAGGGAAGATCGAGTACGCACCCGAGAACAGCACCTGCTCGGTGCCGGGGATCGCGTTCGCAGCGAACGTGGTCGACAGACCCGAGCCCGGATCGACAGGCAGCGCCGACCACGGATCGATCGCATAGTCGGGCACGGCGTCGGCCAGTGCGGCGCGAAGTTCGAACTGCGGCAACGTCTGCGCGGTCACATTGCCGAACAAGGGCCGCCATCGCACCGCGACCAGCCACTCGGGCACGCCGATGCTGCCGAGATCGCTCGCCCGCACCGCGTGCTGACACCGCGCTCCGTTCGGATTGAAGGGCGTCAGCATCGTGCTGAAGGGCCATGGCATCGCCTCCGCGGGCGAGGGACGCACCGTGCGGACGACGGGCGGCAACGCCTGCAGACGATGGTGCACCGTCTTGTCGAAGACGCCGGTCATGCCGAACACGGGGAACGCCGGGTGACCGAAGTCGATGACGACCGCCGCGTTCTCGTCGTGCACGAAGAAACTGTCGAGGTTGCTGGCCCGCATCGACGAGAGACCGATGTTCGGGTCCCACGACCCGTACTGCAGGTGCATCGCCGCGTTCGCAGGCAGGCCGGCGAGCGTGAGGCCGAGGAAGCCGGACTGGTTGCCGCCGTTCAGGATGCCGACGTCGAGGAACAGCAGCGACGGCGAGAACGCGAGGTCGAAGTCGGCTCCGAACACGTTCGGCTGACCCGTCGCGACGTCCGCCAGCATCACGAACACTTCGCCGGGCGGACCGACCATCTGCCACGACAACATCGACTGTCCCTGGGGACGCGAGAGAGCGCGCCAATCGATCGTGAGCAGCGGTTGCTGCGCGCGGAGACCCGAGGCGACAGCGGCGAAGAACACGGCGCCGAGCACCGGACGGAAGAGCGTGGAACGGACCATGCCCGCCGAAAGCAAGCGGCGTTCCGACGTTCGGGTCGCTGCGAAGCCGGCCCGGGGAGATTGGCGTGTTACGCGGCGACCACGATTGCCCGTTCGAACACCGCCGCGCTGGAAACACGCATGCGGGCTGGTGAAGCTGGCGATTCCGGGCGCCGAGCCGTCTCGCCGCCCGCGCCCGCCATGGTCACCACCAAACGCTACGACTACGTCCCGATCGAGCAGGTGCAAGAGCACCCGTCGATCGCGAACCACCGCGAACTCAACGAGAGCAAGGTCGCGCACTACAAGGACGACATCCTGAAGAACGGCCTGCTCGAGCCGCTCGTCGTCTGGGAACGCAAGAACCGCGAGTACTTCCTGGTGGGCGGCTTCCATCGCCTGAACGCGATCCGTCGCATCCGCGCCGAACGGCCCGGCTACTACGACCGCGTCGACGTGCGCGTCGTGGCAGGCGATCTCGAGGAGATCCGCGCGCTGAACCTGAAGCTCAACGCCGACCGCCTCGACGCGAAGATCAGCGACTACTTCGACACGATCCTGTTCCTCAACAACGCCAACTGGTCGACCGAGCGCATCGGGTCGTTCCTCGACAAGAGCACGAGCTGGGTCGAGGACATCCTGCGCTACGTGCCCGGCATGGATCCGCGCATCCGCGCCTACCTGCACCAAGGCAAGCTGTCGTGGAGCAAGGCGAAGCAGATCTGCCGGCGCGTGCTCGCGGCGGAGCCCGGCCAGGAGCGCGCCGTCGCGGAAGCCGCGCTGGCGGAGCTCGAGGGAGGCGCGACGCCGAAGGAACCGATCGTCGTGCTGACGCCGAAGGCGGCCCAGCGCCGCCTCGCGCGGCACCTCGAGAAGGACCCGAAGGCCACCTACACCGTGAGCGCGCAGGATCTCTACTCGCTGCTCACGGTCTTCGCCGACAAGGGCGCCGCGGATCGCGAGCAGCACCTCGCGCGTGTGCGCAAGATCTTCCCGGCGCTGGTCGACTGAAGGCGACCGCGCTGCCTTCAGGACGGCGGCGAGGAGCGCACCATCGCGGCCGAGGGCTCGCGACGGGATGCGAACCACGGCAGATCGCACGCGAACCAGAGCGTGCCGAGGGCCGCGCCGGCCATTGCGCAGCAGCAGCCGAACGTGCGGTCGAGGCCCCATCGCGCGAACCAATCCCAGGGCAGCCAGACCTGCGCGATCCACCAGACCAAGAACCCGCCGAGCAGTCCGCAGCAGGCGCCGAGTCCGACGCGAACGACGAAGTCGACCCATCCATGCGCGCCGACTCGGCTGCGACCCGAAACCCTGCTCCGCCAGCCGATCCGCGGTCCCCGCGATGCGAACCAGACTGCGCCGGCCAGCGAGACGGCTCGGAGGGCCCAAAGCGCCAGCGCGCCCGGAACCGCCAGCCGAAGGTCTCGGCGATGCTCACTCCGGGGAGGAGCACCAGTCCACCGGCCGCCGCACCGAGCACGAGTCCGGCAAAGGATCGGCCGACAGCGTCGGCAGGACTTGTCACGGCGGGGGTGAGTGTCATGGAGCGTTCCTCTTCATCGATCGGCCGGCGCGGAACAGTATGCCTCGCGGGCGCCGCCGCGCGTGGTCCGAAGAACCCTTCCCGATGGGACCCTCGCTGCGAACGGGCGAACATCGCTCGACCCTGCCCCGAGCCCATCACACCCGGTGAAGACCATCGTGAGGTCATCGTCGGTCCTGGCAAGGCGCGACCCCCGAGGAATGTCCGGGAGATCTGTCGAGGAGGCGCAACGCAGCCAGGGACGACGAGGGCCCGCGAAACGCAAGGTGACTTCGGATTCACGGCACTAGGATTCCGCCGCGATGACGGACCGCGACGGCGCGCGCGACAACACGGACAAGCGGCGGCTCGACGACCTGATCGCCGAGTGCATTCTCGCGCTCGAGCAGGACGGCGAAGCCGCGATGGAGAAGGTGCTCGCCGCGCGCCCAGACCTCGCCGACCGCGCACGCCATCGCATCAAGAGCCTGCAAGCCTCCGGCCTGCTCGGCACCGCGGATCCCGATCCCGAGCGCATCGGCCCGTACCGAATCCGGCAACGCCTCGGCAGCGGCGGCATGGGCACCGTCTATCTCGCCGAACAGGACGGCGACCTCGAACGCCGCGTCGCGATCAAGGTCATCAAGCGCGGAATGGACTCGCGCGAAGTGCTCGCGCGCTTCGCGCTCGAGCGCCAGGCGCTCGCGATGCTCGACCACCAGAACATCGCCAAGGTACTCGACGCGGGACAGACGGAGGACGGCCGGCCGTTCCTGGTGATGGAGTACGTGTCCGGCCTGCCGATCACACGCTACTGCGACGAACGGCGCCTCTCCGTGAACGACCGCATCGCGCTGTTCTGCCTCGTGTGCGAAGCGATCCAGCACGCGCACCACAAGGGGCTCGTCCACCGCGACCTCAAGCCGTCGAACATCCTCGTCGCCGACCGCGAGGGCCGCCCCTGGCCGATCGTGATCGACTTCGGCGTCGCGAAGAGCCTCGGCGGTGCCCTGTCGACGCACAGCCTCGTCACCATCCGCGGACGCGTTCTCGGGACACCCGAGTACATGAGCCCCGAGCAGGCGGCGAACGAGATGGACGTCGACACGCGCACCGACGTCTTCAGTCTCGGCGTGGTCCTGTACGAGCTGCTGACCGGCACGCTGCCGATCGACTCGACCACGCTGCGCCGCGCCGACGTGAGCGAACTGTCGAAGATCCTGCTCGGCTTCGACACACCCGCACCGTCGCGCCGCGTGACGAGGTTGTCGACCATCGACGGCAGCGCCGCGACGTCGCGAGCAGCGGACCTGCCTCAGCTGCAGAAGCGCCTTCGCGGCGACCTCGACTGGATCACGTTGCGTGCACTCGAACGCGACCGCAACCGCCGCTACGGCATGCCCGGCGAACTCGCCGCCGATCTGCAGCGCCACCTGCGCAACGAACCCGTGCTCGCCGGGCCGCCGAACGCGTGGTACCGCTGGACCAAGTTCTTCGCCCGCAACCGCGTGCAGGTCGGCGCCGCGGGCATCGTCGCCGCCGCCGTTCTCGCGGGACTCGGCGTGAGCTGGGCGGGTTACCGCGCCGCGGCGGCCAGCGCGCGCCAGTCCGAGATCGACTACCAGAACGCGGTCGCGGCGATCGAGCAGCTCGTGTTCTTCGGCGACCAGCGGCTCGCGGACGAGCCGCAGATGGACGAGGTGCGCCGCAACGCGCTCGAGAAAGCCCTCTCGTTCTACGAGTCGGTTGCCCGCGGCCGTGGCGACGAGCCGCGCCTGCGCCTGCGCGTGGCCCAGGCCGCCGCGCGCGTCGGGCGCATCCGCTACCTGCTCGGCGACTTCGCCGCCGCCGCGCCGATCCTCGAACGCGCACGCAACGAACTCGACGGCCTCCGCGCGAACTTCGCGGTCGCGGATCAGATCGCCAGCATCGACGCGTTGCGGGGCCAGACCGTGCTCGGCTACGGGCGACCTGCCGAAGCGGAAGAACTGCTGCGATCGGCGGTGAAGGAGTTCGCCGACGCGCCGCCGTCCGAGGATCCGGTCTTCCAGGCGCAGGCGCTGTCCACGTCGAACCAGCTCGCTCGGATCGTCCGCCAGCGCGACCCGGTCGCCGCCCGCCGCGAATACGAAGCGGCGCTGGCCCTCGCCGAGCCCCTGCTGCAACCGGGCGCCGTCGTCGATCCGACGAGGATCGCGGTCGCTCTCGCGATCGCGGTCGAACACGCGGCACTGCTGGGCCAGATGGGCGAACCTGCGGAAGCGCGGACACGCGCCGAGCGCATCCGCCCGCGCCTGCTCGACGAGTGGCGCCGCCGCGACGAAACCGGCCGGCGGCAGCTGGTCGACCCGGCGCAGGTGCTCGCGATGCTGCTCTTGTCGCTGAAGGAACACGATCACTCCGAGGAGCTGCTCGATCTGGCTGCTGCGCAGCAGCGGTGGTTCTGGGCGAACCACCCGGCGCAGATCGAAGGTCCCCGACGTCTCGGCATCGTCCTGGCGTCGCTCGCGGATCTGCACATGGCGGCCGGCGACGCACCCCGCGCGCGCACGGCGGTCCGCGAAGCGGTGCAGGTGCTCGAACGCCTCGTTGCACAGACCAACGGCGGCGACTACCGCGCCCTGCTCGGCAAGGTCGTCATCAACGAAGCGCGCATCCTCGCGCACCCGCGGCAGATCGGCGCCGACGTCGATGCCGCCCCGATCGAGGCCGCAGTGCAGCGCGGGATCGAACTGCTCGAGTCGCAGACGGCGGAAGTGCGGGCCCAACGCGAGACACGCGTTCCCCTGACGCTCGCGTGGGCACTGCGTGCCGCGAACCACAAGGCCGCCGGGCGCGTGGCGGAGGCTCTGGCCGCGCAGGAGCGCGCCGTCGCCGAGACCGAGGCCCTCGCTGCAGCCGAGCCGGCGCTCAAGGATCTGCGCCGCGTCCTTCTCGAGCGTCGGGCCGAGCTGGCGGAGATGCTGGCGCTCGCCGCACGGTGGCGCCGCGCCCTCGAGGTCGCCGATCTCGTCGACGCCGAAGCGCCGGCGATCGAGGCCGCGAGCCCGATGACGCAGGCGTCTTCCTACACGAATCGCATGGCCAGGGTCCGCTTGCGGGCCTGGGCCGGCACCGGCGACGTCGATCGGGTCGTCGCGGAGGTTCGTCGCCCGCCCGACATCGAACACGACTGGAACCGCGCGCAGCGGCTCGGCGACGCGCTCGCACTGCTCGCGACGCAACTGCCGGCCGCCGATCCGCGCCGTAAGGCCGTTCTCGACGACGCGAGGGCGATGCTGCACGAAGCGATCGGCTGGGGCGAAGGTGCTGGCCCCGACATGGTCCCGATGGTCGCCGTGATGTCGGCGCAGACCTGGGAAGTTGTCGTCGCGGTCGAACGCGCGGACGGCGATCTCGCGGCTGCCGCGACGGCCGCCGCCGCCGCGGTCGAGGGCTACACGCCGTCGTTCCGTGCACGCCCCTCCGAGCGCAACCGCGATCGCCTCCTGCGAGCCGGCGGCCTGTGGCTCCAGGCCCTGCTCGACCGCGGCGACGGCGACGCGCTGCTCGCTGCGATCGAGCGACTCGCGGAGACGTTGACCGCCGATCCGAAGGCGCTGCTCGCCATCGCCGAATGGTGCGACCGCTCCGCCGTCCTGCCCGCGGCCACCGAACGCGCCACGGCCCTCGGCGCGGACCTCCTCCGTCGCTGCCTCGCGGCCGGGGGCACCGACCTCGCCGCGATCGACGCCAGCGAACGGCTCACGCGCATCCGCGCCAGCAGTGCGTTCGCCCCGGTGCGCGAGAGCGCGCGGCGCTGACCGCCGTTCGCGCGTCAGTCGGTCGCGTCGACGACCGCCAGCGCGCGGCCTTCCGCACGGCGCTGCACGTGCACGAGGATCCGACTGAAGAGAAGCAGCAAGGGCAGGCTGAACGCGATCGACCACGCCATCTTCTCGAGAGTCGGCTGACGCAGATTGAACCACGCGAGCTGCCCGACATTGAGCGCCACCACGGCCCGCAGCAGCCACTCCGCAGGCATGCGCCGCAGCACGTGGGCCCCGAGCGGTGCCATGAGGAGCGCAACCGGCGCCGCGCACAACCATGTCCGGATCTGGAAGTCCGTCACTTCGCGCTGGACGAGACCGCGCCACGCGAAACCGAGCAGGCTCATCGCCGCCATCAGCACGATGCTGAGTTCGGTCGCCTGGTTCTCACGCATCGTGAAGTGGGTGACGAGCAGCGTGTAGACGAGGATGTCGGCGCCGGTCCCGAACAGGCTCGTGCAGAGGCCGCCGAGCAGCAGGACCAGCACGCACAGCACGACGTCGCGTCGGCCGCGCACGCGGCAATGGTCGTCGACGCCCCGATGGGCGCTCCGCCAGTACGCGAGCGCGAACGCCATGATGAGACTCAGGAACAGGGCCTGGATCACGGGCACCCGGATGCCTTGCAGCGTGAACATCCCGACCACGAATCCGACGAACGCCACGGGCACCCACCACAGCAGCGGGAGGAACACCGAACGATCCACGCCTCGCCGCGTCAGGAGGAAGATCGACGCGCTGGTCATCCCGACGCTCTGGATCATCAGGCTGAAGTCGCGCGCGAGCACCCGGTCGATCGACAGGAACACGCTGAGCGCCGGGAACGCGACCGCACCGCCGCCTTCCGGAGTCGAGCCGGCGACGAACGCACCGACCACCATCACCGCCGGGTAGTACCAGTGTTCCGCGAGGAACGCGATGTCGTTCCAGGCGAGAAACGCAGCGCCCCAGAGCGCGACGACGGCGATCAACCACACGCGGAAGATCGGACTCTGGAGGAACATGGCGCCGGAGTGTGTCGGGCCGGGCGACGGATGCAAGCGCCCCGTCGGCGTCAGTCGCCGACGCGTACGAGCTGCAGCGAGTCCGAACGAAACCAGGCCTGTCCGGCCAACGCATGCAGTTCGCAGGCGAGTTCGACGTTGCGCTGGAACTCGGTGATCTGGAACGAGCTCACGAGCGCCTGCCACGACGCGTCGCCTTGCAACGACTTGCTCGGGTTGCCGTCGGCGCGCACCCGGACACCGCCCTGCTCGCTCCCGTCGCCGCCGTTCACCGGCGGCTCGACTCCGGCACAACGCACCGTCGCCCGCAGCTCGTAGCGGCCCGGTCCGAGCAGCACGTGCGTGCGCCACAGACCGCGCCGCGGCTCGTCGCCGCGCTGCACCACGGCGATGCGCAACGACGGCGTGTCCTGCGTCGTCTTCTTGTCGACGATGAGTCCGTCCGTCTCGGCGACCGGCAGCCAGGTCTTCGGCATCCAGGGGCGCCCCTTCGTCACTTGCACCGGCTTCGGCTCCGGCGCCTTCACCTGGTCGACGAGGCTCGCGTAGCGCGCCTCGATGCGCGCGAGCAGGTCGCGCACCGCCTCCGCCTGGGCGTCGGCGATGCCCGGATCGACGGGCCGCACGGTGCGCTGCACCTTCTCGGCGACGGCGAGCACGCGCGGCCGCAGGCGATCGGGCGCGAACAACGGCAACAGCGTGCGCAGCCGTTCGCGGTAGCGCTTGCGCAGAGCAGGCTGCTGCATGACAGCGCTCGCGACGATCGCCGGCGGATGATCGAGGATGGACGCATCGGCCTCGCCGAACAGCTGGTCCATCCCGTGCGGGAGAAACGTCGCGCGTCCGCCGGTGGGCAGCCAGAGGCGGAAGTTGTTCGCGTTCTGCGTGTACCCGTCCCAGTGCCCGAGCATCGCTTCGAGCGCGGCGAAGTCGAGGAACGTCGGCACGTCGATCGCGGCCTGCAGCTTCGGAGCGCGGTTGCGGTCGATGCCGCGGCACAATTCGCACAGGGCGCGCAGGTCGCTGCGGTCGTCGGGGCCGTCGCCGTGGTCCTTCTCGAGATCGCGGTCGACGTCCTGGCAGAAACCGCCGTCGTAGAGGTTGCCGTGCGCCGGTTCGCCGAACGTGCGCCGGAGGAACTGCCGGTCGAACGACTCGCGGAAGACGTAGAGACCGAGCAGGCGATCGTCGAGACGGACGATCGCGTGCGCTACCCGCGGCGCGGGCAGCCGCGCTGCGGTGAACACTTCCCAACCGAGCCACTCGCACAGACGGGATGCGTCCTGCACACCGTTGTTGAGGTGGAAACGCGCCAGTCCGTGGAAGCGCGACGCGTCGCCGAACTTGCCGAGGTTCACGGTGAAGCCCGGCCTCTCCCCGAGCGTCTGGAAGCTGCCCGCAGCCCCCTTCAGCTTCAGGCCGACCTTCGCGAACGTGGTTCCGTCGAGTCGCAGGCTGGCCGCGACGTATTCGCGCGGCGCCTTCGTGAGCGCCTCCCGCGCCGCGTCGTCGAGCACGATCTGCACGGTCACGACGGGCTGCGACGCGAAGAACGCGCGCGCCGGATCGTCGGCGTCGGCGTCCTGCGCAGGCGCCGCGACGCCGCAGGCAACGGCAACGAGGCCGCCGAGCAGCGGGGCGAGTCGCGGACGTCGGACGGGATCGATCGGGTTC
Source organism: Planctomycetota bacterium (assembly GCA_016794565.1). Classification (GTDB taxonomy): domain Bacteria; phylum Planctomycetota; class UBA1135; order UBA1135; family UBA2386; genus JAEUHQ01. The sequence goes on from JAEUHQ010000209.1 coordinate 24,072, forward strand.
ACGGTCTCGACGGGAAACACCACAGGCCGACGGGCCGCGCCGCAAGCGCAGCGCGCGAAAGTCGCCGCCGACGCGGGATGACGCGGCCGGTGATCGCTCGGCGCTTCACGCCCGCGAGCGCCACACGGACTCGAAGAGCACGGCGCCGGCCGCGCGGAACTTCGGCGGCGCGTCGTCGCGTGCCTCCGTGCGATCGAGCAGTTCGAGGTCGGGCCAGTAGCGGCGAACTTCGTCCGCAGGCACCGAGAACGGCGGCCCTTCGATGCGCGACTGGTCGTACTCGAGCGTGACCACGAGCCGGAACGCGCCGTTGCGCAGCAGGGAGTCGGTGTGCGCGGCGTACCGAGGGCGGAGATCCGGCGGCAGCGCGACGAGCGCTGCGCGGTCGTAGACCGCGTCGAACGACTGCCCGCGGAACGCGAAGTAGTCGCCGCAGAAGAGCGTGATCGGCAGTTCACGCGCCGCGAACGCCGGCAGCTCGCCGTCGCGCCGATCGAACGCGAGGCCCTGCTCGGCGAAGAAGTCGTGGATCGCGCGCTCCGCGAGTTCGACACCGACGACGGTGTGGCCGCGCTCGGCGAGCCACCGCAGGTCGAGCGACTTGCCGCACAGCGGCACCAGCACCGCACCGCTCGTCGGCCGCCAGTGCCGCGGCAGCGCTGGATGGACGTCGCGGCGGTGGAAGTTGATGTTGCCGGTCGCCCAGCGCATGAGCCACGGGTCGTGCATGGCGGTGTCGTACGGGACGGCACCGCGGAAGCCCAGCGCAGCCGTCAGAACCCGCCGACGAGCACCGCGAGCGCGTTCGTCGCCGTGACGTTCACGAGGTCGCCCAGCGCGCCGAACTCGAGCGCGAGCACCTGCTCGAGGAACGTGAGGCCCACGAGCGACGGCGCCGGCGCGAGGGTCACCTGCGTCGCAACCGTTCCCGTCGTCACGAAGTACGCGTTCAGGATGTCAGGCGAGACGAGCAGATCGCACCAGGCCCCGGCGGGGAACACCACCGACAGAGGCAGCGAGATCGGCGTGAAGCCGATCACGCCGAGCGCGATCGACGGCGTCGGCAGTCCTGACGCCTCCGCCGCGAACACCGCGGTGTCCCACGGCAGCGACTGCGCTGCGAGCAGGTTGCCGCTGCAGCCCGAGCCCGTCGTCGTCACCGACGCCGGGCAAACCGGAGTCGTCGCCGCGACGAACGCGGACACCGCGCCGCCGGCGTGCGTGAACGCGCCGCCCAGCAGTGCGATGCCGTCCGGACGCGCCGCGAGCGTGTGCACGGTCGCGTCGACCCCGGCGCCGATCGCGTTCCAGTTCGCACTGTCCCAGCGCGCGACGTGGGCGCACGGGAGGTTGCCCGCACTCGTGAAGTCCCCGCCGACGAGCAGGTCGCCGTCGGGAAGCTCCGCCATCGCGAGCACCCAGTCGTTCACTCCGCCGGCCAGCGGCGACCATGCGGCACCGTTCCACGTCGCCACGTGACCGACGGCCACGCCACCGGAAGCGGTGAAGCGTCCACCCGCGAGCAGTTCGCCGTTCGGGCGAACGACGAGCGCTTCGACCCAGTCGTTGAAGCCGCTGCCGAACGCCGACCATGCGACGCCGTCCCAGCGTGCGATGCGCGAAGCGAAGACGCCGCTGATCGTGTCGAAGCCGCCGCCCACCACGAGATCGCCGTTCGGCAGCACGGCGAGTGCGCGGATCGGGGCATTGGCGCCGGCAAGGAGTTGCCACGCGACGCCGTTCCAGCGGCGGACCGTGGAGTCGGCGAGCCCGGCGATCACGTCGCCGTTGGGCATCGTCGCGAGGGCATCGACGCTGGCCGAGAGGCCCGAGCCGAGAGCATGCCAGGCGACGCCGTCCCAGCGCGCGACCCGCGAGCACGCCACGCCGCCGGCCAGGGAGAACGCGCCGCCGACGACGAGATCGCCGTTCGCCATCTCGGACACGGAGGCGACGTAGCCGTTGGTCCCGCCCCCGAGGGCGTACCACGCAGCGCCGTCCCAGCGGGCGACGTACGTCGCGTCGATCGCACCGACGTGCGTGAAGTAGCCGCCCACCACGAAGCTGCCGTTCTGCAGCGCGCGCGCCGCGAACACGGTGCCGTTGCAGCCATCCGCCAGGCCGCGCCACGCGGTCCCGTCCCACCGCGCGATCGTGTCGGGCGCCGCGACGATCTTGCCGAACTTGCCGCCGGCGAACAGGTCCCCGCCCGGCACTTCGCACAGAGCGAGCGCCGTCTGGTCCGCGAAACCGGCGCCCATCGCAGCCCACGCGGTGCCGTTCCACTCGGCAACGCGCTTGCTCGCGATCCCGCCCATCGTCACGAACGCGCCGGCCGCGACCAGCGCGCCGTTGCCGCGAACGTGGAGCGCTTCGACCGCTGCGTCCGCACCGGCGCCGAGCGGCGACCACGCCGTGCCGTTCCACCGCGCAACGCGACTCGCCGCGGCACCACCGGCGACGAGGAACGTGCCGCCTGCGATCAGGTCACCGTTCGGCATCGACGTGAGGGCGCGCACTTCCGCGTCGACGCCCGCGCCGAGCGATTGCCACGTGGTCCCGTTCCACAGGGCGACGCGGTTCGCCGCGGTCCCGCCCGCCGTGGTGAACGTGCCGCCGGCGACCAGCGCGCCACCGGGCAGCACCGCGAGCGCCTGTCCCGTCGCGTCGAGGCCGCTCGACAACGGGCTCCACGCGCTCCCGTTCCAGCGCGCGATGCGGTTGCACACGACACCGCCGATGATGGTGAACGCGCCGGCCGCGACGAGGTCGCCGTTCGGCAGGACCGCGAGAGCGCGCACCTCCGCGTTGGCTCCGCCGCCGAAGGAACTCCACGTGACGCCGTTCCACCTCGCGATGCGATTGCACACGACTCCGCCCGCGGTCGAGAACGAGCCCGCGACGACGAGATCGCCGTTCGCCAGCACTGCCGTTGCGCGCACGGTGTTGTCGTCGAGGCCGGAGCCGAGGGCCGACCATGCGCCGGACGACGGATCGTAGATCGCGATGCGATTCGCGGGTGTGCCGCCGACCAGCTGGAACGATCCGCCGACCACGAGCTGCGTCGGCGCGGGGCCGGCACCATCGGGATCCCACGCCGTGAGCGCGTGCACGTGGAAGTCGGCCCCGGGAACACCGAGCCCGGCTGACCACGCGGATCCGCACTGCGCGGCGATCGGGAGCGAAACGACGAGAAGGGAGACGAGACAACGAACGCTGTTGCGCATGGAACGGCTCCTCGCGGGGAATCCCCGTCGCATCAGCTTTGCGCGAGCGCCGACCGGGTCAACGCCCCCGGCCCGACTTTCCGCCGTCGGAGAGCCAACGGGCGTGTCGGCGGATCGGCGCTCGTCGTGAACGAACGCGCGCGCCGCCGACGCATCGTCGCCATGATGGACGCATGGACTCCCACGACAAGGAACCCGGCAACATCATCGAGCGGAACCCCGACGGCTCGTTCACGAAGGAGACGCTGGCGCGCGCGATGAAGGCGCTGAAGAAGCGCTTCAAGGTGACGCGGCTCGACGACGAATCGCGCCTGGGCCACGACCCGATGAGCAAGGGCTCGCACTCCGGCATCGTCGCCGTGCGCCCGCCGACGCAGTACCCGGCCGAGGTGTGGCAGGCGCTCGAGCAGAAAGGCCGCGTGCGCATCGACCGCAACGGGCTCGTCGAGATCATCGAGCAGCCGAGCAACCCGTCGGGCTCCTGACGCCCGAGCCGGACGGCGAGTCAGTTCGGCTCGAGCAGCCAGAGCTCGCGCCGCGGGCCGTGGAGCATCCACACGACCCGCGCCAGCACGTCCCGACCGAGGCGACCTTCGGCCGACGACGTCGCGACGACGTCGCGACAGACGAACGGCCCGATCGCCAACCGTCGCACGAGGTGCATCGCCTCGGCGACGGGTTGTCCGTGCGCACCGACGGACGTCCGCGTCGGCGACGTCGACACGGTGACTTCCACCTTCCCGCCGGGTCCGATCTGTTCGGCCAGCGAGCGCTGCAGCTCCGCCGCTTCGGCCCGCCGTTGCGCCGCCATTGGATCCGCGGCCGAAGGGAGTCCGAGGCTCGCCACCACGCTCGCTGGCAACGACGTCGTCTCCGCTCCGGTGTCGACCAGGACCGGGACGTCGACCCGATCGTCGACGCGCACCGTGAGCACGGGTAGCGATCGCGCGCCGACGAGCGGCAAGCGGGCGACCACCTTCTTTCTGTAGAGAGCCGCGAGTTCGTCGCCGAGGTCGCCCGCGGTCACGTGGAGCACGCCGCCGCGGAAGTCGAAGATGCAGCAGCACGCTTGGAGTGCAGACATGCCGAGCACGCCCTCGCCCCAGGCCGCAGGAACGGCAAGCACGGCCGCGTCGCCGCTCATCGTCAGCGTGCCGAACCGCAGCCCTTCGAAGGTCACCACGCCCATCGCCGGCATCGTGATGCCGGTCGCATCCGTGACGTCCGGCGCCGTCCGGGGCGCGGTCGCCAGACCCAGTCGCTGCACGCCGCGCGGATCGAAGATCATCGCTTCGCAACCCGTGTCGACCAGCATGCGGACCGCGCAACCGGCCAGTTCGACGGTGCTGCAGCTTCGATCGTCGAGGGGCAGCGTCGAAGTCTGCACACACGCCGCCCCGAGCAGGCCCAGCATGGCCGACGCCAGACGACGCGAACGACTCGTGGGCCATGAGGTTTCCATCGGGCGCAGATCCTAATGCGCGCCCTCGCACGACAGCGACAAGACGAGACGGGACGCCGAGCCTGCAGCGCATCAGCGAAGGCGCGACAACGACTTCAAGTAGGCGATGCCGCGGCTCTCGCCGGCGGTCGTCCAGCCGCTGCCGAGCACGCGGATCAGGAGCGCAAGCAGGATCTCGTCCGA
>JAEUHQ010000001.1 GCA_016794565.1 Planctomycetota bacterium
TCGCCGAACGCGCGCTCACCCTGCTGCGTCCGCACTTCGCGGGCGACCGCCTCGCGCCCGATCTCTCCGCATGCGTCGCGGAGAGCTTCACGTTCGACGCCCCGGTGCGCTGGCTCGACGACCGCACGGGTCTGCTCGAGCTGTTCCACGGCCCGACGGCCGCGTTCAAGGACTACGGCGCACGCTTCCTCGCCGCCTGCCTCGTGCGGCTGCGCGAACCAGGTCGGCCGACGACGGTGCTCGTCGCCACGTCGGGCGACACCGGCGCCGCGGTCGCCGCCGCCTTCCATCGCCGCGCCGGCATGCGCGTGGTCGTTCTGTATCCCGACGGCCGCGTGTCGCCGCGCCAGGCGCACCAGCTCGGCGCGTTCGGCGACAACGTCGCGACGTTCCGCGTGGCAGGCACGTTCGACGACTGCCAGCGGCTCGTGAAGGAGGCGTTCGCCGATCGCGAACTCGCCGCGCGCCACGGACTCGTGTCCGCGAACAGCATCAGCCTCGGCCGCCTCCTGCCCCAGTCCGCGTACTTCGTGCATGGCGCCCTCGAAGCGCGCACGAAGGCGCCGGAGCCGGCGCACGTGATCGTGCCGACCGGCAACCTCGGCAACGCGTTCGCGTGCCTGCTCGCGCGCGACGCCGGCGCGCCGATCGGCGACGTCGTGCTCGCCACGAACGGAAACCGCGTGCTGCCCGACTTCCTCGCGAGCGGGCGCTACGAACCGCGAACCAGCGTGCCGACGCTGGCGAACGCGATGGACGTCGGTGCACCGAGCAACCTGGAGCGGCTCCGACACCGTTACCCGGATCCGGCGCGCGTCGTCACTGCCGACGCGGTGGACGACGAGACGATCCGGACCACGATCCGCGACGTGCTCCGCGCGACCGGCGTGGTCGTGTGCCCGCACACGGCCTGCGGTCTCGCCGTCCTGCGCCGCCGCCGCGAACGCGGTGATCGCAGGCTGCACTTCGTCGCGGCGACCGCGCACCCCGCGAAGTTCGACAGCGTCGTCGAACCGCTGATCGGCCGCACGATCGACGTGCCGCCGGCCCTCGCCGAGCTGCTCGCGCGGCCGAGCCGGGCCGAGCCCTTGCGCGGCGCGCTCGCGGATCTGGCGGCAGCGCTGCGCTGACGGGGCGTCACTTCTGGATGCCGAGCACCTTCAGCTCGCGCGCGACCCGTTCGCGCAGTGCCGCGTCGTTCGGCCGTGCCGCGAACAGGCGCTCGAACATCGGCCCGATCTCGTTCTTCCGCCCGAGGCGGTTCAACAGGTCCGCGCGGCGCAGGAACGGCTCCACGCGCTCGGTCTGCAGTTCCGTCGCGTGGCGCATCGCCTCCTCGGCTTCGGCGAGGCGGCCCTGCACGGCGAGCATGTTCGACAGCGAGTTCCAGTACGCGGGGCGCAGCGGGAACACCGTCAGTGCGTGGCGCAGGGCAGCCTCCGCTTCGGCGATGCGCGGATCGTCCGGGCGACCGTGGTCGGCCTGCCACCACTCGCCGAGGCACGTGCCGAGCGTCCCGTAGACGTCGGCGACCTGCGGGCGATCCTTCACGATGCTGCGCAGCGACGCGATCGCTTCCGCGTGTCGACCCCGCCGCTGCAGCGACACCGCGTGCTGCGCGAGGGAATGCGCGGTCAGCGCTTCGCACTCGACGGCCTCGTCGAGGAGCGCATCGGCTTCGGTGAAGCGGCCGCTCTGGCTCAGCATCATCGCCTGGCTCACCAGCAGGCTGCCGGCGAGGAACGAACGGCTCTTCGGATCGCGCTTGGCGAACGCGTCGCCGAAGAACGCCGGCCCGTCGGCGTGCACCGCGACGCGGTCGCGCGCGGCGAACGCGAGCGCACACACGGCGACGGCGGCGACGACGGCACCCGTCGGCCGCGGCGCGCGGCCCGCGAGAACCCGGCGCACGCCGAACACGATCGGCACGATCACGGCGAGCATCGGCAGGTAGACGCGACGCTCGGCGACGATCTCCGTCTCGATCGGCAGGATCGTCGACGTCGGGGCGAGCCACAGGAAGAACAGTGCACCGAGCCAGCCCTGCCACGGCCGGCGGCGCCACAGCGCGAGCGTGACGACAAGCCCCGCGAGCACGACGAGCCCGGGCACGACCGCGTGCAGGAAGTTCGTCTCGATGCCCAGGTCGTACGCGCCGCGCAGCGGGTACGGCCACATCGCGAGCCGTGCGTACATCACGACGACGGACGCCTGCGTCATCAGCCACTGCCACGCCGTGATGCCGGCCCGTGTGTTCCAGCCGACGGTCTCGTTGGACGGCCCGGTCGCGAGGATCGCCGCGAGCACGACCCACGTCAGGAGCAGCGTCGCGTGCCGCAGGAACCCCGCCCGCATCGCGGCCCAGTCCGGCTGCAGGAACGCGCGCTCGAACAACACGAGCAGCAGCGGCGCCACGACGAAGTCCTCCTTGCTCGCCATCCCGAGCGCCGTCGCGACGAGCACGAGCAACCGCCACCGTCCATGCTTCGCCGCTTCGTGCGCACGGAGCATGGCGAGGAGCGCCACCAGGAAGAGCCCGCCGGCGAGCAGCGTGGAGCGCTGCGTCGCGTACGCGACCGCGTCGCCGCCGAGCGGATGCGCGACCCACAGCGAGGCCACCGCGGTCGCGATGCCCTGCGCCGCGGACGGCGTGAAGCGGCCCGCGAGGTTGCCGACGAGCAGGGTGCGCCGCACGGCGAAGAACAGCAGCACTCCGTTGGCGAGGTGGAGCAACAGGTTGCCGAGGTGCGGCCCGAACGGCCCGCGTCCCCAGATCGCCAGATCGATCACCAGCGTGAGGCACGCGAACGGACGGTTCGCGAGCGGCTGGTGCCGAGGGGCGAACGCGGCGTTCCACCAGTCCCCGTTCTGCAGCGCGACGTTGTCGACGATCGACGGCAGATCGTCGAACAGGAACTTGCCGCGCCACACGCCCCACCACGCGAACAGTCCGGCGGCGAGCACGAGAGCACACGACAGGAGCGACGACGAGCGCGGGTTCGCGGGGCCGGGACCGGACATCGGGTGCGCACCTTCGCCGCCGCGACGGCGCCTCGCAACCGCCTCGCGGGGGATCGCGCCGCGGCGACCGGCCGTGCATCGCTGCGGCGCTTCGCCATGATGGCGCCGCGTGTCGGCCTTCCTCGATCCCGAAGACTTCGTGTTCGTGCCAGCACTCGAGGCCGCGTTCCCGGCGATCCTCGCGGAACTGCACCGCCTGGCCGCCGCCGACTTCGTACCGAGCCCCGATTCGCTGACGACGGTCGCCGACGGCTGCGACGAGCGCGGCTGGCGCTGGTTCGGCCTCTTCGGCGACGGCGACCTGCAGAAGAACCGCGCGCGCTGCCCCCGCACGGCGCGGGCGTGCATGGGCGTGCCGCGGATGGTGAACGCCGGGTTCTCGTCGTTCGCGCCCGGTACGAAGCTCTTCCCCCACCGCGGCGAGATGCAGAACGTACTGCGCTGCCACCTGCCGCTGCTGGTGCCGCGCGGCGACGTCGCGCTGCGCCTCGGCGGCGAAGTGCGTCGCTGGCAGACCGGCAAGTGCCTCGTCTTCGACGACACGGTGGAACACGACGCCTGGAACCTCGCCGACGAGGACCGGGTCGTGCTCATCGTCACGTTCGCCGGACTGCGCGGCGTCGACTGACCGCCGAACTCGCTACGCTCCCGCACCCATGCCGGCCCCGGACGAACTCGACGACGAACCCCTCGAGCCCGCATCGGCGCCACAGGACGTGGTCGAACCGTGGTCCGGCGAACGCTGGCTCCGCCGCGCCGTCGTCGCGGCCATCCTGGTGCTCGCCGCCGCCTACGCCGCGAGCTCGCTGATGTGGCGGCCCGTGCACGACGTGCCTCTCGCGATCTACTCCGCGTTCTCGTACGCGGAGCACGGAACCCGACCGTACGCCGATCTGTTCGAGATCAGCTTTCCCGGCACGTTGCTGACGCACCTCGCGATCGCGGCGGTGTTCGGCTACGGCAACTTCGGTTCGATGCTCGCGAACCTGCTGTGCCTCGTCGCGATCGGGGCGGCGACGACCTGGCTGCTGCGTCCCTTCGGGCTGACGATCGGCGTCGGCGCGGCGGCGCTGTTCGCGCTCGCGTTCCTGCTGCACGGGCCCGAGATGATGCTGCAGCGGGACTACTTCCTGCTCGTGCCCGTGGTGACGGCCGCCGCACTGCACTGCCACGGCCGCATGCGGCCGCAAGTGCGACGCTTCCTGATCGGCCTCGCCGTCGGACTCGCGGTCGCCGTCAAGCCTCACGCGGGCATCGCGCTGCTCGTGCTGGCCGGCGCGGACTTCTGGTCGCTCCTGCGCGCGAGAACGGGGGCCGCCGCCCTGTTGCGCGCCGTCGCGGCGTACGCGCTCGGTCTCGCGATCCCGTGTGTCGCGGTGTTCGTGTGGCTCGTCGCCGCCGACGGCTTCTCGGCGTGGCGGGAGATGTCGACGCGGTACCTGCCGCTCTACCTGCAGATGAATCGCGATCACGAGACGGTGTCCGGCGCCGCCCGCTGGATCGACCGTCTCCGCCACGTGCGCGAACTCGGCGGCCACTGGTCGTGGTTCGCCGCCGCCGCCGTCGGCGCGTTCCACACCGCGGCGAGCACGCCACCCGCCGATCCGCGGGCGCGCGTGCTGCGCATGCTGCTGGCGCTGACGGTCGCGTTCGCGCTCTACCCGGCGTTCGCCGGCCAGTTCTGGGGCTACCACTACGTGCCGTTCCTCTACTTCCTCTGCACGCTCGCCGGACTGTGTCTGCTGCCGTGCACGAACCCGAGCCGGCTCGCGCGCCTGCTGCCGGTGACGACGCTGGCGTTCGCGCTGCTCGTGCACCCGAACCTCGTGTCGTCGACGAAGTGGCTGTTCCGCACGCAGCAGGTGAACGACGGTCAGGTCGACGCGATGGCCGCGTTCCTGCTCGAGCGACTGCAGCCCGGCGACACGGTGCAGCCGCTCGATTGGACCGCCGGCGCGGTGCACGCGATGCTGATCGCGCGCGCGCGGCTCGCGACGCGCTTCATGTACGACTACCACTTCCACCACCACGTGTCCGAACCGTTCATCCAGGAACTGCGCCGCCGCTTCCTCGCCGACTTCGACGCGGCGCGTCCGCGCTTCGTGATCGACTGGTTCGGGGAGAACAAGCCGTGGCCTTCGGGTGTGGACACGGACCGCGCGTTCCCCGAACTCGAGTCCCGACTCGAAGTCGGCTACGCGGTCGCCGCGAACGGCGCATCGTGGCGCATCCTCGAACGGCGCCAGTGACAGGGAACATCGTGTCCGCCCGCGAAGAACTGATCTCCCGACTGCGCGAGAGCTGCGCCGACGACTCGTTCGTGCGCCTCACGCTCTCGTCCCCGCGCCGGGCCGACGCCGCCGTGCAGCGCGTCATCGTGCGCCTGATCGCGCTCGCCGGCGCGCCCCACCTGTCGTTCACGTTCCGCGAAGAACGGCGCGACACGACGCACAACCTGCCGCTGACCGAAGCGTTCGCCGAGGTCGAGCGGCGGCTCCGCACGGAGTTCCGCGGTGCAACGCTGGCGACGACGGCAGCGGACTGGCAGCTGCAGGCCGGCGACGGCAGCGACGGCCGCCTCATCCGCCATCGCGCGACCCATGCCGCGGCTCCGGCTCGCGTGCACGACGAGAAGAAGCCGACGCTCCTGGGCGAAGCCGCGCAGCCGTGGCTCGCCGCGCTCGGCCTCGTCGACAACGCGGGCCGGCCGCGGCGCAAGCTCGCCGACAAACACACGCAGATCGACCGCTACGTCGAGATCCTCGCGCACCTCGCCCGCGATGCCGGGCTCGCAGCGACCGACGGCGATCGTCCGCTGCGCATCGTCGACGTCGGGTGCGGCAAGGGCCACCTGACGTTCGCAGCATGGCATCTCGGCCGCACGGTGCTCGGCCGTCGCGTGCAGGTGACGGGCGTCGAGGCGCGCCAGGATCTCGTCGACGAAGCGAACGCCGTCGCACGATCGCTCGGCGCGGACGACCTGCGCTTCGTGCACGGCGACATCGACCGGGTGCCGCTCGACGGCGTCGAAGTGCTCGTCGCGCTGCACGCGTGCAACACGGCGACCGACCACGCGATCCGCCGCGGTGTCGAGGCCGGCGCGCGCCTCGTCGTCGTCGCACCGTGCTGCCACCAGGAGGTGCGGCCGCAGCTCGGTCGCCCCGAACCGCTCGCGCCCGTGCTGCGGCACGGCCTGTTCGCCGAGCGAATGGCCGAGTGGGCGACCGACGGCCTGCGCACGCTCGTGCTCGAACACCGCGGCTACGCCACGAAGGCGATCGAATTCGTCAGCAGCGAACACACGCCGAAGAACGTCATGCTCGCCGCGGTGCGTGCGACGACGGCGCCGGACGACGCGCAGCGTGCGAAGACCCGCGCCGCGATCGACGCGTTCCGCGCGTTCTTCGGCATCTCTCGCCAGGCACTCGATCCGTTGCTGCGCGGCGACTGACGCGCGGGGCAGCCGCTACAGCCGCTCGGCCGCGTTTCGTGCGAACGACACGACCATCTCCTTCGTGACCCCGGAGAACGTGAATACCGCGAACGCGGTCGAGTCCTTCACCGAGAACGCGCAGTTCGCGAGGGCGGCGGACACCGCCTCGCCCGCCGGCAAGTCGGCGAGATCGGCCGGGAGCGCCTTCCATTCCTCGGTCGCCGCGGCGACCAGCTCCTTGCCCTTCTCGATCCAGTCCGCCGCGTCGTCGTC
>JAEUHQ010000003.1 GCA_016794565.1 Planctomycetota bacterium
CGTTCCACGTCGGGTAGTGCGGCTCGAGGAAGCGGAACAGATCGCGCGCGGTCATCCACTGCGGCGCGTCCGGGACGTCGGGCACGTAGCCGATGCGCTGCAGCACCGCGCGGTGCGCACGCAGCGGATCCTGGCCGAACACCCGCACCGTGCCGCGCTGCGGCCGCAGCACGCCGAGCAGGAGCCGCAGCAGCGTGCTCTTGCCCGCACCGTTCTCGCCGAGCAGCACGGTGACCGCGCCCGCGTGCAGCGTGAGATCGAGGCCGTCGAGCGCGCGCTTGCGGCGCCACGCCCAGCCGATCCCGCCGGCGAACGAGAACCCGACTCCCTTCACGTCGACGACACCGTTCATGCCTTGCTCCCCGCTGCGTGCGCAGCGCGCTCCCTCGTTCCCGTTTCCTCCACCACCGCGTCCAAGACTGTTTTGTCGTGACCGGCGCGCAACGCCGCGGCCGCTGCCGCACGGAAGTTCGCGAGCGTCTCCGCCAGCCGAATCCCTCGCGCGACGTCGGGCCCAGCCGCCGTGACGAACACACCCGAGCCGTTGCGCCCTTCGGTCGCGCCGAGGTGCTCGAGATCACGCCAGGCCTTGGTGACCGTGTTCGGGTTCACGAGCGCCTCCGCCGCGACGCCGCGCACGGACGGCAGCTTGTCGCCGGGCCCGAGCTCGCCCCGCGCGATCGCATCGAGCACCGCGGCGACGAGCTGCTGGCTCGGCGGCACGAGGCTGTGTGGATCGACGCGCAGGTTCACGAACCGTGCTATCGGACTAGGACGGTGGTCACTTGAGCGCCCACCTCCGCGCACCCATGGCGCCGGCGACTCGCCGTACGCGATCCCGCGATGGGACCGTCCCTTCCAGCAGGCACTTCGACCGACCGATGCCCCGAGCCGGAGCGGGAGCATGGGACTTCGCATCAACACCAACATCGCGTCGAACTCTGCACAGCGTTCGCTCGCGTCGATCAACGAACGGCTGGGCGTGAGCATGAGGCGCCTGTCCACCGGCTTGCGGATCAACTCGGCGGCGGACGACGCAGCGGGCCTCGCAATGAGCGAACGGCTGCGCGCGCAGATCCGTTCGCTCGACCAGGCGCAGCGCAACGCGCAGGACGGCGTCTCTCTCGTGCAGACCGCCGAGGGCGGGTTGAACGAAGTGGGTTCGATCCTGCAGCGCCTGCGAGAACTCGCCGTGCAGGCGTCGAACGGCACCGTGTCGACCGCGGACCGAGCCACGCTCGACGAGGAGTTCCAGTCGCTCGTCGACGAGGTCGACCGCATCGGCCACGGCACCGAGTTCAACGGGATCCGCCTGCTGGACGGCAGCACGTCGAGCGTCTCGTTCCAGGTCGGCACAGGCACGTCGAGCGGTGTCGACACCATCAGCACACAGCTCACGCCGGTGCTCGCGACCGGTCTCGGCATCGACACGCTCGGTGTGTCGAACGCCGGCGCGGCGTCGACCTCGATCGCCGCGATCGACGCGGCGATCGACAGCGTGTCGCGGGTGCGCGGCCGCTTCGGCTCGATGCAGAACCGCCTCGACAGCACCATCCGCAACCTCGGCTCGCGGCAGGACAGCCTGGTCGCCGCCGAATCGCGGATCCGCGACGTCGACGTCGCGCACGAGGCGGCGCAGTTCGCGAAGTTCAGCCTGGTGCAGCGAGCCGCCTTGTCGGTGCTGGCGCAGGCCAACGTGCAGCCGCGCCTCGCCCTGCGGCTGCTCGGCGAAGAGTGACGCTACGCGCGCCGTCGCCGCCGCACTTCGGCGGCGGCGCGCACGCGGCTCATGGCCCAACTGCAGATCGGGCACACCTTGGCGTCGTGCCCCACCGCCGGACAGTGCGTGCGGCCGAACCAGATGAACTGCAGGTGCAGCGTGTTCCATCGCGCGGGCGCGAACGTGCGCACGAGGTCGCGCTCGGTCTGCGCGACGCTGCGCCCCGAGCTCAGCCCCCATCGCCACGCGAGCCGGTGGATGTGCGTGTCGACGGGGAACGCCGGCACGCCGAACGCCTGCGCCATCACGACGCTCGCGGTCTTGTGGCCGACGCCGGGCAGGGCCTCGAGCGCGTCGAGGTCGCGCGGCACCTCGCCGCCGTGGCGCTCGACGAGCAGCCGCGACAGTTCGCGGATCGCACGGCTCTTCTGCGGCGACAGGCCGCACGGGCGGATCGCCGTGCGGATCTCGGCGACGGGCAGTTCGGCCATCGCGGCCGGCGTGCGTGCGAGCGCGAACAGGCCCGGCGTCACGCGGTTCACGCGTTCGTCGGTGCACTGGGCGGAGAGCACCACCGCGACGAGCAGCGTGAACGGGTCGTCGTGCGCGAGCGGGATCGCCGGCTCCGGGAAGTGCGCATCGAGGATGGCCTGGATCCGCGCGGCCTTCTCCGCGCGTTTCATCGGCGACTGCCCGCGCGGGACGACCTCACAGCAACTCCTTCGCCTGCGCCGTGAGTTCGCCGCTCGTGATCAGGAGAACGAGGTCGCCGACCTCGAGTCGCGTCTGGCCGTCGGGCACGAGCAACGCCCCTTTGCGATCGATCGCCATCACGAGGATGCCCTTGCCGAGGCCGAGATCCGCGAGTGGCCGGCCCGCGGCCCTCGATTCGTCGCGCACACGGATCTCCAGCACACGGGCGCCGTCGCGCGGCGCATAGACCCCGCGGCGCAGGTCGAGCGCGATCGCCTGCGCCTCGAGCTGGCTCGCGCCGAATCGCTGCACGACGTGCCGGGCCATCTCGATCGCGAGCTCCTCTTCGGCCAGCACGCCGTCGGCGCGACCGACCTTGCCGAGTTCGTGACGTTCGGCCTCCGACTGCACACGAGCGATGATCTCGAGCTCGGGCGCCTCGTGCCGTACGAACTCCACGATCTGCCGCGTCGAGATCGGATCGGACAGCGTGACGACGACGATGCGAGCCTGCGCGAGCGCGGCGCGTTCGAGCACGAACGGATTCGCGGCGTCGCCGTGGATCGCGGCCACGCCCTCGCGCCGCAGCGCCTGGACCGTCGCCCGATCCTGGTCGATCACGAGCAGAGGCCACTGCCGCTCGCGCAGGAGGCGCGCGAGCACTCGCCCGCTGCGGCCGTGGCCGCACACGACCGCGTGCCCGCGCAGCTCGGCGTCGTGCGCCGACGGCAGCTTCGCCAGTTCGCCGGGCCGGTCGGCGATCCAGCGCGACAAGCCGGGGAACCGGCGCAGCCACGCTTCCATCGGCGCGATCGCGGCGAAGCACAGCGGGTTCAGCGCGATGCTCACGAGCGCGGCCACGACGATCGCCTGGTGCCCTTCGGGAGACAGGATCTTCAGGTCCTTGCCGAGGTGCCCGACGATGAACGAGAACTCGCCGATCTGCGCGAGACCCGCGGCGACGGTGACCGCAGTGCGGATCGGGTAGCCGACCATCAGTGTGATCGCGAGCGCGGCGACCGGCTTCACGACGAGGATGATCGCGAGCGCGCCGAGCACGAGGCCGGGCCGTTCGACCACGAAGCCCGGATCGAACAGCATTCCGACCGAGACGAAGAAGAGCACCGCGAACGCATCGCGCAGCGGCAGCGCGTCGGCCGCCGCCTGATGGCTCGACTCCGACTGGCCGACGATCATCCCGCCGAGGAACGCGCCGAGCGCCATCGACACGTCGAACAGGACCGCCGAGCCGAACGCGACACCGAGCGCGATGCCGAGCACCGCGAGCGTGAACAGTTCGCGCGATTGCAGCCGCGCGACCTGCTGGAGGAACCACGGCACGACCCGCTGGCCCACGACGTAGAGCACGCCGAGCCCGGCGATCTTCAACACCATCCCGCCGAGCGACGCCAGCAGGCCGCCGTTCCCCCCGGCGTCGCCGCCGGCCAGCGCGGGCAGCGCGATCAGCATCAGCACCGTGAGCAGGTCTTCGACGACGAGCCAGCCCACCGCGACGTGCCCGTGCACGGAGTGCATCTGCCGCAGGTCCGTGAGGCCGCGCACGAGAACGACAGTGCTCGCAACCGACAGCGCCATGCCGAAGACGAGGCCCGGAACCCAGCCCCACCCGCACAGCCACCCGAGCAGGGCGCCGGCGGCGGTGGCGAACGCACACTGCCCGATCGCCCCGGGCACGGCGACGCGCCGCACGGCGAGCAGGTCGGAGAGCGAGAAATGCAGGCCGACGCCGAACATCAGCAGCGCGATGCCGATCTCGGCGAGCTGTTCCGCGAGATGCACGTCCGCCACGAAGCCCGGCGTGTGCGGGCCGACGAGCACGCCGGCGAGCATGTAGCCGACGATGGGCGACAGGCGCAGCTTCCGGGCGAGCACGCCGAAGCCCAGCGCCGCCGACAGGGACACCGCGATGGTCGCGATGAGATCGGTGTTCGCCAGGGCCAGCATCGCATGAGGGTAGGCGCCGGTGCGCGGGAAGGAAGTCGCTTTCCCCACGCGCCGCCGCGCGGCTACCGTGGTCGCCCCGATGAGTGATCCGGCGTTTGCGCAGTGGTTCGAGGCGTTGTGGACCGACCGCGAGGAGCGCGTCTACCGCGCGCTGTTCGGCGACCTCGGCCAGGGCGTGCACACGGCGTCGCCGACGACGTTCGCGCGATATCGCAAGGAACCGCACCCCGGCTGGCTCAACCACGGCGTGTTCGC
>JAEUHQ010000008.1 GCA_016794565.1 Planctomycetota bacterium
AGCGTGTACGCGAGCTCCAGATCGGCCGATGCGCCGGCTTCGTGGATGTGGTAGCCGCTGACGCTGATCGTGTTGAACTTCGGCATCCGCTCGCCGCAGTACGCGAACACGTCGCGCACGATGCGCATGCTCGGACCCGGCGGGTAGATGTAGGTGTTGCGCACCATGAACTCTTTCAGGATGTCGTTCTGGATCGTCCCGGAGAGTTCGCGGCGGGCACGCCCTGCTCGGCGGCGGCGGCGATGTAGAGCGCGAGGATCGGGATCACCGCGCCGTTCATGGTCATCGACACCGAGACCTTGTCGAGCGGGATGCCCGCGAAGAGCACGCGCATGTCGGCGATCGAGTCGATCGCGACGCCCGCCATGCCGACGTCGCCGGCGACGCGAGGGTGATCGCTGTCGTAGCCGCGGTGCGTCGCGAGATCGAACGCGACACTGAGACCCTGCTGCCCGGCCGCGAGCGCCTTGCGATAGAACTCGTTCGTCTTCTCCGCGGTCTAGAAGCCCGCGTACTGGCGGATCGTCCACGGTTTCTGCGCGAACATCGTCGCGTAGGGTCCGCCGAGGTACGGCGGGAGGCCGGGCAAGTGGCCCGCGTGAGGGACACTCGCGTCGGCGGCGGTGTGGAGCACGCGGTGGGCGATGTTCTCCGGCGACGCCCACGGCGTCGTGGTCCCGGCGGCGGCGTTCCACGCGTCGGCGCTCTGGCGGGGGAACTCGTCGAATCCGTACGCGAGCTTCGTGAAGTCGGGGTTCATCGGGCGCGCGGGGAATCTACCGGCGCGACGGGGTTCGTGTAACGGTGACCGGTGCGTACCACTCGGGCTGCAGCGATTGCTCTGGTTCGTCGGTGTTCTGCGCGACAGCGGCTTGACCGCTTGGGCTTTGCATGGCAAAGTGAAGGCGAGGTCTTTGGTTCGACATGCCGATCGCATCGCCCACTCCCACGAGTTCGCGCCGGCGCAAGGTCCTGGCGCTCGTTCCCACGTTGGTCGCACTGGTGACCGGCGCGGCGCCTGCCACAGCACAGGAAGCGCTCGCGCTGGTCGACCGCCTCGACGGGATCGCCGGTGCCGAGGTTCGCGCCGGGCGATCCGTCGGCATCGTCGCGAACGTGACCAAGGCGAACGAGTCGCTGCTCCTGCGGGCCTACGGCAAGACCGACGTGGAGACCGACGAGGCGATCTCGGTCGACACCGTCGTCTCCGTCGGATCGGTCACGAAGCAGTTCACCGCCGCGGCCATCCTGCGGCTGCGTGACCGCGAGAAGCTCACCCTCGACGACGAGGTCACCGAGTGGCTGCCGGACTTCCGGACCCACGGCAACAAGGTGACGCTGCGACACCTGCTCGGTCACACTTCCGGAGTCGCCGACTTCACCGCGATGCCGGAGCTGCGACGGCTGCGCATGCTGCGGAACCCCGACCTGACACGGGACGCGATCTACGAGGTCGTCAACACGCAACCGTTCCAGTTCCCGACCGGCACGAGGCAGGCCTACAGCAACACGGGCTACTGGCTGCTCGGGCGCATCGTCGAGAAGGCGAGCGGCACGGGCTACGAGGACTTCGTCGAGCGTGAGCTGCTCGCGCCGCTGGGCATGACGCGCACGCGCTTTGGAAGCGACGCGGAGGAACTGCCGCGCTGCGCCGCCGGCCACGGAGTGCGCGGCGGCACACCTCGTCGGGCCCCTCGCATCGTGCACACCGGCACGTTTGCCGCCGGAGCGCTGTATTCGACCGGCGAGGACATGGTCGTGTGGCTGCGGGCGCTGCACCGGGGCAAGGTGCTGTCGGCCAAGAGCTACGTGGACATGATCGCGCCGAGCTGCCTCGCCGACGGCACTCCCACCCGATACGGCATGGGAATGGTCCTGGGGCTGGATCGCCACGGGCGGTCGTTCCTCGGCCACGACGGTGGCGGCTTCGGCTTCTCGGCGGTGACTCGCTGGTATCCCGATGCCGAGCTCGCGGTCGTCGTGCTCACCAACAGCGAGCCCGACGCCATCACGGCCGTGGCCGACGAGCTCGTTGCTGCCGTGCTCCCGCAGCCGCCCGAGGCGAAGGCGTTTCAAGGAGACTCGTCCGTCTTCGTCGGCAAGTACGGCGGGCCCGGACGAACGGCTGGAACGAACCTGCTCGTCGAAGTCACGAAGACCGCGACGGGGTTGGCGCTCTCGGTCGAGGGCGGGGCTGCCGAACCGTTGCTCTGGACGACGGAGTGGGCGTTCCGCAGCGGGGATTCGATGGTCGTCTTCTTCGGAGGCGGTGAAGGCGGGGCCGCGACGAAGCTGCGGTTCGACACCGGTGGAGACCACGTCGTCCTGACGAGACAGTAGGCCGCCGCGCTGCCCCGAGTCTGGTCCGGGTCGTCGCCGTGCGTGGCCGGAGCCAAGTCCCGGTGCGTCTTGGGCCGATGTGGGCCGCATGGTTCCGCCGCCCCTGCTGCCGCATCGTCCGCGCGTCGTAGGCGTCCACCGCACGGCGGGCACGCTCCGCGAAGTCGAACCGGCCGCTGCGGGAGGCGAAGCGAGCGTTGGCGAGGAGGCGCCGGTGCGATGGCGTTGTCTCGCGGCTGGCATCTTCGCGGCGTGGGCGCTCGGCTTCGTGCTGCCGGGCACGTTCGCGTGGTTCCTCGCGGCGATCCCGCACGAGATGGGGCACGCGACGGTCGGCTGCCTGCTCGGGCGGCCATCGGCGCCCGCGATCAGCCTGGCAGGCCACGCGTGGACCGGCATCGGCGAGCGCCGCGACTGGCTCGTTTGGGTCATTGCGATCGTGTTCGCCGCGGCGGCGTACGTGCAGCGAGAACGGCTGCACCTCTGCATTCCGCTGGCACTGGTCGCGATCGTGGCACCGATCGTCGCGTTCGGAAGGGCGGGCGAGATCCTGATCGCCGCCGGTGGTCACGTCGGCGAACTCGTGTTCGCTGCGTACTGCTACGGCATCTGCTGGAGTGGCGGTCGCACCGGCACGCCGGCGGAGCGCGGTGCTGGAGCCATGGCGGGTGCGTTGCTGCAGCACGGCAACATCAGCCTGTGCTGGGGTCTGATGCGCGACGCCGCGGCGCGCCATCACTATGCGAGCAGCGGATCGCTCGGCATGAAGAACGACTATCTCGTGCTCGCCGAGGACCTGTGCCACTGCGGCCTCGGCAAGGTGGCGGGCATCATGCTCGCGGCGTCGGTGATGGCACTGCCTCTCGGGCTGTGGTGGGGCGTGCGGCAGGAGCGCCACCGCGAAGTGTGAGGTGGGCGGCGGCGACGTTCGTTCGCGCGATGGTGCATGTGTGCAGCGCCGCGGCTAGGTTCTGCCGCAACCGATGCCTTCTTCCATCGTGCCTGACCGTTCCGTCGCGACCGCACCATGACGCCGTCCGACGCCGCAGCCGTGAGTCCCGTCGACGCGTTCGTTCCGGCCTCGTCCGCCGAGAGAGCGGGCGGACCTGGTCGATTCGGCGCGATGCTCGCCTTCCTGGGTTCGCACCGCACGGCCTTCTTCGTCGTCTGGACGACGTGGGCGGTACTGCTCGGGGCTCACTACGCGCTCGTCGGGTTGATGGCGGCCAAGGTGCCTCTCGGCGACGAGTGGTTCACGCTCGCGAGCATGGTCGGGATCGAGAACTTCGACTTCGAGTTCCTGTGGCGGCGGCACAACGAACACCGCATTCCGGTGCCGAAGCTCGTCATGTGGGTTTGCTACCACCTCGGCAACTTCGACTTCCGGACCGCGCCGTGGGTCTACGTCACGACACTCGGCGTCGTCACGGCGGCGGCCATCGTCGTCGTGCGGATCGTGCGTGGCCGGCAGAGCCTCGTCGACGCGATGCTGCCGTTGCTCCTGCTCCACTGGGGCCACATGGAGAACACGCTGTGGGGCTTCCAGGCGCAGATGATCGGGTCCGCGTCGATTAGCCTGGCCCTGTTGCTGTTCATCGCCCGGCGACGCACCGCGCTCGGCGTCGCGGGCGCAGCCGCAGCGAGCTTCACGGTGTGCCTGATCGCGTTGTGCGGGCAGAACGGCGTCGGGCTCGTGCCGGCGTTGTCGGTGTGGATCGGCGGATCTGCGCTCGTGCACTGGCGATCTCGGTCACCGGGGAGTCGCCGCACTGCGACGGCCGTGGCTCTCCTCGCGATGCTGCCGGTCGTGGTCGTGGGCCTCGTCATGTATCGGCTGCCGATGCCGCCACGCACGACGATCGTGCCGGACCTGCGCGTTTCCCTGGAGTTCCTCATGAACGGGCTCGGCCGCGACACGGACAAGTGTCCGGCGCTCGCGGGCACGTTCGTGATCGGGCTGATCGTCCTGACCCTTGCCCTGATCGTGGTGCGATGGTGGCGTGAGCCGGCCGAGCGCATGCGTCTGTTCGGACTCTTCTGCTTCTGCGGGTCCGTCGTGTCGCTCGCGCTCGGCATGGGCTACGGCCGTACGTCCGCGTACCAGCTCCGCTACACGACCATTGCGGTGCCGCTCTTCGTCGGCGTCCACTTCGTCTGGGCGATCCATGGGCGTGCGTGGTGGCTGCGGATCGTGCCGGCCTCGCTCTGCGCGGCCGCCGTTCTGTGCCTGGCGGGCAGCATGCACATCGGTCGGTTCGTGGCGTCGGCGTGGCAGCGCTCCTACACCGGGCCTTTCCAGGCTGCGATCGAGGCCGGCAAGCCGATGCCGCTCGTCATCGGCGATCATTCGATCGTCGTGTGGCGTTGGAAGCACGTGCTGGACTACCTGCTACCGGAGTTGAAGAAGCGAAGCCTCGGCATCTTCGGTCGGCTCGTCGATGCGCCCGAGTACGACCGGCAACCGATCGTGTGGACCGACGCCGCCGTGGCGAACGCGAAGGTCGCCGGGGACGTGGTCACGATCGGCAGGGGCAGTTCGTTGACGATCCGACTTCCGAGCCCGGCGCACGTCGAAGTGCTTCGCCTCGCGACGGTCGTGCATCCGCACGGATCGAACGTGATCCGGTTCCGCCTGTCGTGGCGCGACTCGCGGCGCGAGCAGTTCACCGAGGAGCGCTCGAGCGAGCAGCTCTTCGACCTGGATGCGCACGCCATGCCGCCGGCGCGCCGCGCGATCCACGATCACGACTTCTGGGCGACGGTCGATGCGTGGGTGGACGAGATCCGCATCGACCTGGACGGCGAGCCCGAGGACATCCGCATCACGTCGTTCGACGCCCTGCGACGCAAGTAGGACCGCACTCCGCATGGGGCGCGGCGCGCGCCCGTCGGGTCAGGGGATCGTGACGGTGAGCGCGTCCGTCGCGGAGAGTCCTTCCACCGCGGTCGCGTCGAGGAAGAACGTCTGCAGCCACACGCGGAAGGCCGGCGGGAGTGTCGCCATCCAGTCGAGGTTCTGCACGATGTCGGGGCCGCTGCCGAGGACCGCGAGCAGGATGTCGGGCGATGGCTCGACGATGCCGCCGAACGCGGGGATCGACAGCGCGGATGCGCCGATCGCGACGAGGCCGATCGAGTTCGGCGCGTAGTTGCCGATGGTGAGATCGATCGGATCGGCGAGGTTCATCGTGCCCGAGCCGTGCTGCAGCGGCTTGCCGAGCGCGCCCGCGATGCCGCCGCCCAGCTGGCACCAGTTCGGAGCCGTGGTCGCGTGGAACTGCGCGACGGTGTCGACGGTCTGGTTCAGCGTGAGCACGTTGTCCGACGCACCGGCCACGCCCATCGTGTAGCCGAGCCACGTGACGTTCGGGCTCGACCAGCGGTTGATCCGCACGCCGGGCGGGTAGGCCATGATGGTGCGGTACGCGTCGTCCGCGGTGCGGAACCCGTAGGAGTACGGGAAGAGCGCCGAGCCGGCGTTCGCGGCGTCGTGGTGGCAGCCCATGTTGTGGCCGCACTCGTGCGTCAGCGAGCGATTCGAGATGCAGGTGCGGACCGTGACGCCGAACGCCGACGAAGCGAACCCCGTCGAGAGGTTCGTCATCAGGTACGCGATGCCGCAGTAGGCGGGCGACGCCGGGTCGGTGACGAGGTGCACGAGGTCCGCGCCGTACGTGGTCCGCAGCGCGTGCACTTCGTCCATGAAGCCGTCCTGGTCGGCGCGCAGGTTCGCGAGGTCGGTGCTCGTGCCGAGTTCGGCGTAGTTCGTCTCCGCCATGTGCACGAGGCGGAACTCGGCGGGCACGCCGGACTGCATGTGGCCGTCGTTGGCCTGTGCGATCGCGCCGACGATCGCCGCTTCGATCGCGGCGACGCCGCCGGCGTTCTGGCGCGCGAGCGGCGTGTAGAACACGATGATGTCGATCGTGGTGAGGGCGCAATTCGTGTTCGGCGACCCCGAGGACGAGAGCTGCGCCGGCGGCGCCACGACGGCTGTCGTGTGGTCCGTGCCGCAGCCCATGTGCGCGGGCAGTCGCCGCTGGTCGATCCGTTGCAGCACGTGCACGTCGCCGACGCCCGTGTAGGCGATGACGAACTGGCGCGCCTCGACGTCGATCGATGCCCATGTCTCGCCGCCCGGCGCGAGTACGAAGTGCACTTCGCTCGGGCGACCGACGACGTGCCCGTCGAACACGCGATAGCCGAGCGCCCACTTCCGGCTGGTGAACTCGATCGTCACGCGTTCGTCGAACAGGTCGGCGTCGAACGTGCCGAGCGGCGGCGCGCCGCCGAGCGGCATTGCGCCGAGTGCCGCCGTGTCGACGCGGACGAACCGCGACTGCGCGATCATCGCATTGCGCGCTTCCTCCGAAGCACTCCATGCTTGCGCTGCCGCGGGCGCGGGATCGACCAGTGTGAAGATCGGCGCCTGCGCGGTTGCCGTGGCGAGCGTCGAGAGCGAGAGCGCGAGCCAGCACACGGCTCGCGGTGGTACGGACCATCCGGACATGGGGACCTCTGTCAGAGGGA
>JAEUHQ010000066.1 GCA_016794565.1 Planctomycetota bacterium
TGGTGATCCGTTCCATGGTCACTTCGTCGCCTCCTCGAGCGCCTGCCGGACGATGGCCTTGCCGACCGTGAGCTTGTAGCCGTTGTGCACGAGCGGCGAGGCGCCGGCGAACGCGGTCTCCGCGACCTTCGCGAACAGCGCCGTGCCCGGCTTCTGGCCGACGAGCAGCTTCGCTGCGGCGGGCCGCGGCAGCGGCACCGGCGCCACGGCGCCGAGCACGACGGTCGCATCGGCGATCGTGCCGCCGTCCATCACGACCCGCACGGCACACGCCGTCGTCGCCCAGTCGAAGCTCGCCTTCTCGCGGCTCTCGCAGTAGGCGGAACGCGTGCCGTCGGGTTGCTTCTTCACGTGCAGCGCGGTGACGATCTCCCCCTGTTCGAGCGTGTGCTCGGGGTTCTGCGCGCGCGGTTCGGCCGGGAAGAGGTCCGCGAGACGGCGTCGGCGCACCTTCCCGTCGAGCACGGTGGAGTACTCGGCGTCGAGCGCGAGCAGGGGCGGCGCGAGGTTGCTGGGGTGCACGCGAACGCAGTCGAGCCAGCCCATCACCGAGTGGTACCGGTTGTCGCCGGTCATCGCGAGGCACGTCGGGCCGCGGCCGCCGTGCAGGCAACGGAACGCTTCGCTGCGCACGTACCAGCAGCGCGTGAACTGGAGGATGTTGCCGGCGACGGTCGCGCGATGGCGCACCTGCGGCGTCGCCGTCATCGCGGCGGAGTCTCGCAGCGCCGCGAACGCACGCTCCGCGAGCGGTGCGTACTGTTCGAGCTGCGTGAGCGTCGTCAGCGCACCGATCTTCAGTTCGCCGTCGGTGCCGATCGAGAGCCCGGCGAGTTCGTTCTTCAGGGGCAGGAGACTCACGACGTTCGTCGGGGTCTGCAGGCGCTCCTTCATCCGGTCGACGAGGTCGATGCCGGCGCCCTTCAGGATCGTGTTCGCTTGCCGGCCGGCTGCCGCGGCTTCGTCGAGCGACGATGGGACGACGTAGGTGAACGGCTTCATGGCTTCATCCCTTCTTCTTCGCTTCGAGTGCGGCGAGCACCTTGTCGGGCGTGATGGGCAGGTGGCGGATCGGGACGCCGATCGCGTGGAACACCGCGTTCGCGACCGCGGCGGGGGCCGCGACGGACGGCGGTTCGCCGAGACCCGATGCGCTCACGTTGTCGTGGCCGTTGGCGATCGAGTGCATGACCACCTCGAGTTCGGGCAGGTCGCGCGGTCCGGCGATCTTGTAGCGGAGGAAGTCGCCGTTCAGCATGCGGCCGCTCGTCGCGTCCATGATGCGCTGTTCGTGCAGCGCGTAGCTGAGGCCCTGGATCATCGCGCCGAGCACCTGGCTCTCGGCGAGCTTCTTCGCGATCACGAGCCCGCAGTCCTGCACGCCGAGCATGCGGACGACGCGCACGAGTCCGGTCCACGTGTCGACCTCGACCTCGGCGAACTGGCAGCCGCACTGCGTGGACGAGAACGGCCGCGTCGCGGGGATCACCTTCTTGTCCGCGTCGCGCTGCTCGTAGTTGGCGAAGCGCTGACCGCGTGCCTCGATCGGGTTCGGCCCGATGAGCTTGCACGCCTCGGCCCACGGCATCGGCTTCGCTGCGCTGCCGATCGTGCCGCCGCCGCACACGATCTCGGCGGGATCGACCCCGAGGTGCTTGCCGACGAGTTCGGCGAGCTGCGCCTTCGCGAGGAACGCAGCGTGGCGAACGGCCGGCGCGAGGCTCGGCGTCGTCGTGCTGCCGCCGGCCGCCGGACCCGAGGGGTCGCTCGTGTGGCCCGCGGTCGCCTTCACGTGGCGCGGGTCGACGCCCAGCTCTTCGGCGGTGAGCAGCGTCAGCACGGTCTTCAGGCCGGTTCCGATGTCCTGCGCGCCGGTGCGTGACTCCACGGTGCCGTCCTGGTGGATGCGGCACGTGATGCCGTGCGGCGGCCGGCCGGGATTGCCGTTCTGGCCCCAGCGGGCGCTCGCGAGACCTGTGCCGCGGACGAAGCGCGCGCCCGCCTCGTTCTTCCGCGCGCGCAGCGCTGCCCAGCCGAACTTCTCGGCGCCGAGGCGCCACTGGTCCTGGCGGATCGTCTCGGCGTCGTTGCGCAGGCGGAACTCGAGCGGGTCGAGGCCGGCCTTCGCCGCGAGTTCGTCGAGGAAGAGCTCGGCGCCGAACCAGCCCTGCGGGTGTCCTGGTGCGCGCATCGGCCGCGCGGGATCGGTGTCGGCGGCCAGGTCCTTGTGGTCGCGGCGGACCTTGGCGTCGCGAGTGTAGTAGTCCGGCATCGCGGCGTTGCCGCCGCTGCCGCGCTCCCGGCCGTTGAAACCGCATCCGCCGAAGCTGCGCCAGTCCCACGCGGTCAGCTTCCCGTCGGCGTCGACGCCGGCGCGGATCTGGATCAGCGCCGAAGGCCGGTTGCCGGTCGTCGTGTGCTCTTCGAAGCGATCGAGCATCAGCTTCACGGGAGCCTTGGCTTCCCACGCGAGCAGGCAGCACGCGAGGCCTTCGATGCCCGCGCCGAACTTGCTGCCGAAGCCGCCGCCGACGAACTCCGCGTGCACGGTGACCGAGGCGGCCTTCACACCGCGTTCCTTCAGCGCTTCCGCGAGTTCGCCGCGCACGCCGAAGGTGGCCTGCGTGCTGCACCACATCTCGAGGTCGTTGCCGGTCCACTTCGCGACCCCGCCGTGCGTCTCCAGCGAGCTGTGCGTCTGGACCTCGGTGCGGTACGTCGCGTCGTGCGCCGTCTTCGCGGCAGCCAGCGCCTTGTCGAGGTCGGCGTGCTCCGGCCACGGGTCCTCGATCACGCCGCCGCTGACGACCGGCGCTTCGGCGCTCTGCAGCGCGTCGACCACGTGCTCCTGCGCTTCGTAGGCGGCCTTGATCCTCTCGGCGGCGTCGCGGACACGGTGGTGGTCGACGCCGGCGATCGCGGCGATCGCGTCCCCGACGAAGCGCACGCGTTTGCCCACCTCCTTCAGAGCGATCACCGCGGCGATGCCTGGCATCTGCTTCGCTTCGTCGAGGTCGAGCGCGGTCAGCTTGCCGCGGGCGATCGTCGAGCGGACGACCATGCCGTGCAGCATCCCGGGAAACGTCATGTCGTACGAGTACTTCGCGCGTCCGGTCGCCTTCGCGAGCCCGTCGACGCGGTCGTGGTCGCTGCCGACGAAGGTGTGCTTCGTGTTCGCGTCCCACGGCGGCGCATCGCCCTCCTTCGGGTCGACGGTGCGTGTTTCGAGGCGGTCCGGCCGACCGCCGATGCCGCGGTAGCCGACGGTGATCTCGACGCCGTCGGGAACGGGTTGGCCGGCGTTCACTTGCCACCTCCCTTCGCGGTGCGATCGATCGCTTCCATGATCCGGCCGTAGGTGCCGCAGCGGCAGATGTTACCGGACAGGTCGTGCTGCATCTGTTCGCGCGTGGGCTGGCCGCGGTGCTGCAGGCAGGCGAGCGAACTCATCACCATGCCGGGCGTGCAGAATCCGCATTGCATCGCGTCGCAGTGCACGAACGACTGCACCAACGGGTGCACCTTGTCGCCGTCGCTCAGGCTCTCGACCGTCTGCACTGCAGTTCCGACCGCATCCATCGCGAGCATGAGGCAGCTGTTCACCGGCTGACCGTCGACGATCACGGTGCAGCCGCCGCACGCGCCGCGGTCGCAGATCTTCTTGCAGCCGGTGAGGTCGAGTCCGTCGCGCAGCGCGTCGAGCAGCGTCGTGCGCGTCTCGACCTTCACCGCGCGCTCCTTGCCGTTCACGACAAGGGTGATCTCGTGCTCGCCCGGCCCGAAGGACTGCGGCTTCTTCGGCCGCGCGAGTGCGTCGGTCGCGGCCGCGAGCCCCGCGGTGGTGGCGCCGGCGGCGGCGGAACCCTTCAGGAAGCTGCGGCGCGAGAAGCCGAACTGGGGATCGGTGGGTGTGCTCATGGTGTGCCGTGGCGGGCGACCAGGGCGGCAGTCTAGCTGCGTCGCCATCGCCATTCTCCGCCCGCGGTGTCGCGATCGGGAATCCGCGAACGGGGCGGGCCCGCGGTTCGCTGCCACTTGCGGAGGCCGCCTACCCCGCGACGACCGATCCCCATGACCATCCCGCTTTCCCTGCGCACGGCTGCCGCCGTGGTCGCCGTACTCTCCGCCGGCCTGGCCACTGTTCGGGCCCAGGACCCGCAGGTTCCGTCGGCTGCCGCCGCGGGCTTCGGGGTGTCGACGACGGATGCGGTGCGGGCGATGGGGCCGGACTACTCGGCGCGCTTCGACGATCGGGGCATCGAGTATCTGCCGGTGCTCGGCCGTGCCGCGGCTCGCCCGTACCCGGTCCGCTTCACTCTCGACTCCGTGCGGCGCGGCGCGCGGGAACTGCCCTTCGACGCCGCGGCGGCACCGGCGGTGCGCGGCGATTCGGTGCGTTACGAACGCAGCGCGACGGTGACCGAGGTCTACGACGCGCGGCGTTCCGGCATCGAGCAGAGCTTCGTGTTCGCCGAGCGCCCGGCGGGCACCGGTGACCTCGTCGTGCGCGGCGCGATCACGACCGACCTGCCGGTCGCACAGGCGAGCGACGACGGCGTGCGCTACGAACTGCCCGGCACGGGCGGCGTGACCTTCGGTGCGGTGACGGGCGTCGATGCGAACGGCGCCACGGCGCGCGGCTCGATCCGCGTCGCGGGTGACGGCACGCACGTCGAATGGGTCCTGCCCGCCGCGTTCGTCGACGGCGCCGCGTATCCGCTCGTGCTCGATCCGCTGATCGGCAGTGCCTTCGCGGTCGGAGACGCCCTGGGGATCGACCTGCGACCGGCGGTGGCGTTCGATCAGTCGGGAAGTCGCTACCTGGTCGCTTGGACCGTCGTCACGAGTGCCACGACGAGCGAGCTGCGCGGTCAGTTGGTCTCGTCGGCCGGCGTCGCCATCGGTTCGCTGCTCCTGTTGTCGGGAGGTCAAGCGCCGCATCCCGACTACGCACCGGCGGTAGCCAACGTCAACGCGAGCAACCGATTCCTCGTGGTCTGGCGGACGCGGGACAACGGAATCAGCGACCTCTATTGCGTGGCGGTGAGTGCCGCCACCGGCGCCGTTTCGCCGAACGTGCTCATCGACGGCCAGAGTAGCAACGACTACGTGTTCGATGTCGGCGGTGATCTGCGAGCCGTCGGTGACAAGTGCCTCGTTGCGTTCACGGCGAGCGGCTTCCCATTGCCCAGCTTGCGGAGAGTGCTCGTCCAAGTGCCGCCGACGGGTGCTCCGATCCTCGGGACCTCCGACTCGCTCTACACCGGCGAGGTGGGGAGCGTCGCGGTCTCCAGAAGCGCTGGGGCTGCGGGTCGCTGGCTCGTTGCGTGGACCAACGCGGGCTCGGCGGCGGGGCCGTTCGCCAACGTCACCGGCGCGGCCGTGAGCGAAGTTGGTACGGCGTGTTCCTCGTTGTTCACGATTGCATCGAGCCCCGGCGGCGACGTCGGACACGTGACCTGTGCGACCAGCGACGGCGACCGCTTCGTCGTCGGCTGGCAAGACAACGTCACCGACCGCGTGCGCGTGTGCCCGGTGACGCTCACCGGCCTCTGCCCCGCGACGATCACGCTCGGGACGACGGTGGAGCCGTCGTCCACAGCGGGCGCCCAGATGGCGCCGGCGCTCGACTACGCGAAGGACAAGTACGTGCTGGCATGGACCCAGTCGATCGCGGGCACGGGGCTCCGGACGTTCGTGAAGGGGTTGGATCCCACGACCTGCGCTGCCTGCGGCCTCGAGCACGCCGTCGAGATCTCGGCCTCGACGCAAGAACAGGGCGCGATCGCTTCGCGGTGGAGCGGCGGCGATGCGACGAGCGACGAGGCGCTCGTCGTGTGGTCGAACGGCACCATCCGCGGTCGCCGCTTCGAGGCGCGCAGCAACGACGTGGTCACGGCGATGGGAGGCGGCTGCAGTCTCTCGGGGTTCACCGACTTTCCGACCTACAACGGCGACGCGACGATCGGCGCGACGGACTTCCAACTCGTGCTGGGCAACCCGGTGTCGCTGCCGCTGATCCTGGTGCTCGGCTTCGGCAACCTGTCGGCGCCGTGCGGCTCGTGCACGATCGTGCCGACGCTCGACATCCTGTTCCCGGCCGTCAATCCGTTCACGCTGCTGATCCCGTGCGATCCGCTGCTGATCGGCGTCGACATCTACACGCAGTGGGTGCTCCTGAAGCCGAGCGACTGTCCGATCCTTCCGGACCTCGCGTTCACGAGCGCGCTGCGCTTCACGATCGGCGAGTGAACGGGGGAGCGGCGGCCGCACGACAGCGGGCGGAATCCGGCGGTGGCGCGTCACGGTGGCTCGGGGGCGGGGATCGGGCGGTGGTCCTGACCCAGGAGACCGCCTTCGTGACCATCCGAGCCCCATTGTCCGTGTTCTTGCTCTGCGTGTTCGGCGCCAGTGACCTCGCGCCGGCCCAAGACCTCGAAGCCGCGTTCGCCTCCGTCGGCGCGCACCGCACCGCCGACGGTGCGCGGCTCGTCGGACCCGGCTACACGGCCCGCGTGGATCGCGACGGCCTCGAGTTCGTGCCCTTGCTCGGGTCGAACGCGCCCCGCGAGTTCCCGCTGCGTGTCCGTCCCGTGTCGATGC
>JAEUHQ010000100.1 GCA_016794565.1 Planctomycetota bacterium
GGAATGGTGGAGGCGGCGGGAATCGAACCCGCGTCCCGAGATGCTCCGTCCTGGGCCTCTACGCGCGTAGTTCGTCCTTTGGTGTCGTCGCGGGGTCTCCGACGAACAGGATCACCCGCGACCAGCCCGACTGTGTCTCGCCGCGCGCGGGCCGAGCAGCCGCACGCGACCAGCCTGCTGTGTGTCGCCTCGGCCCCCCGCAGGCGAAGGGACCTCGGCGTCGTTGCCTAGTTCTTAGGCAGCGAGGGAGTAGTGCGTGTTGGCACTTGGATTGTCCGGACGGATTTGCGAGGTGCCCGGACCTCGGCGCGCCACCCAGGTCGAGTCGGCATCCGGTCGAAGCCGATCGCCCCCATGTGACGGCGCGGGTTATCGGCGAACGGAGCGGCGCGGGCAAGGGGCTGTGCGTCCGCGGTCTCGTTCGTATGCTCCGCGCGTCCCCGGGAACCACGCATGCGCGCACTCGCCTTCCTGTTCTTCGCCGCGTGGTCGGGGCTCGTGGCCATGGCCCAGCAGGCTTCGGCGGTCGATGCGCCGTCGGACGCGGCGCGCGCGATCACCGCGTGGGTGGAGGCCTACGATCGCGGCCAACTCGGCCCGAAGGGACGGCTGCGATCCGGCGAACGGTTCCAGCCCGCCTACGTCGCGTTCGCGCGGAGCGCCGGCGCGATCACCGAGGCCGACGAAGAACGCATCTCGCACCTCGACGCGCTGAACAAGCTGCTCTGGTACGCGACGAAGCGGGCGACCGCGGCGGACACGGAGGCGCTGCTCGCGCTCGCCGCGGCGGGCCTCGAATCGTCGTTCCTCGATCCGATGTCGCTCGAGCTGCGCGAACTCGGCCACACGACGCTGCTCGGCATCGAGGACCAGCGTGTCTGGTTCCACCTGCTGCGCGCCGCTGCGGGCGATCGGTTGCCGATCTTCGGCGAAGTGGTGGGCGTCGATCGCGGCGAGAGTCCGCTGCTCGTCGGGTCGGCCCGTCGCGTCGCGGCGCTGCGCCTGCTCGGCGCGAAGGACCTCGCGGTCTTCCGCGTCACCCTCGAGGCGGCGCTGTCGGACCAGGATCCGCGGGTGCGTCTCGCGGCGGCGGAGGCGTTCACGATGCGTCCGCGCGCCGACCTGCTGCCCCGAGTGCAGGCCGCGATCGCGACGGAACGGCACGCCGTCGTCGCGCAGTCGCTCGTGCACCTGCTCGGGGTCCTGCTGCGCGATGAAGCCCTGGATGCGCCGACGCGCGCGGACGCGGTCGCCGCCGCGCTGCAGCGGTTCGGTCGCACGGGCTGGCGCACGGACATGGAGCTGCTCGACCTGGTCGAGAACTGGCCGCACCGCGACGCCGTGCCCGTGCTGATCTCCGCGCTCGATCTCGTGGTGCGCGCGCCGGACGCGCTCACCGCCGCGATCAACAAGCGTGCGTCGCCGATCCTGCGCGATCGCGCCGCGGCTCTGCTGCGGGCGATGACGGGCGCGATCTTCCCCGCGGACGACGTGAAGGCGTGGCAGGAGTTCTGGAGTCGCGAAGGCGAACGCGTCGTCGTTCCGCGTTCGCTGCGGCGCGAGCAGGAGGGCACGACGCGCGCGACGTTCTTCGGCGTTCCGGTGACCGGCTCGTCGGTGGCGTTCGTCATCGACACGAGCGGCAGCATGGACGAACGACCTGCCGGCGCCGTGCCTTCCGCGGACCGCCGCTCGCGTGCGGACACACGGCTGCGCGCCGCGAAGGAGCAACTCGTCGCCGCGGTGCAAGCGATGCCCGCGGAGTCGCAGTTCGTGGTGGTGACGTTCGCCGATCGCGCGCACGTGTGGACCGACACACCCGTGCATCCTGGGCCCGCCGCGATGCGTTCGTTGACCGAGCTGACCAGCAAGCTGAAGGCGTTCGGCGGCACCAACCTCTTCGATGGCCTGTCGACGGGCCTCTTCCTGCGCGACCAGCGCTACGGCGACGTGCAGACGCAGCGGCTCGACGAAGTGTTCGTGCTGAGCGATGGCGAACCGACGACGGGCGAAGTGCGCGACCCCGAAGAACTGCTGCGCATCGTCCGCGAGACGAACAAGTACGCGCGCGTCCGGATCAACACGGTCTACACGGGCGTCGGCGAGGGGCCGGAACTGCTGCGCCGCCTGGCCGAGGAGAGCGGCGGCGTGTTCGTGCAACGCTAGTTTCCGGCGGCCGGCGCCGGCACCATGCCGAAGTGCCCGCATCGTCTGCCGCCGAACCCGGTCCCCTGCGTCGGTGGTTCGGACTGGCCGCCTTCTACACCGCGACGTTCGGCGTCCTCGCGGTGTACATGCAGTTCTTCCCCGTGTGGCTGAAGCGCGCGCGCTCGCTCACGGAAGCGGACGTGGCGATCGTGATGTCGGGGCAGACGCTGGCGCGCACGCTCGCCGGACCGTTCTGGTCGCACCGCGTCGACCGCTTCGGCCGACCTCGTGCGGCGCTGCGCCTGCTCGCGGCGGCGAGCCTCGTCGCGTTCGCCTCGTTCTGGCTCGTCCGGGACCAGTGGCTCCTGTGGCTCGTCGCGTTCGTGTTCGGCTGCCTCTATCCGCCGATGCACCCGATCCTCGACGCGCTCGCGCTGCAGCAGGCGCACCGCGCCGGGTTCGCTTACGGCCGTATCCGGATGGTCGGTTCGCTGTCGTTCCTGCTCGTGATCCTCGCGGTCGGGTGGTCCCTGCGCTTCGTCGCGATCGACGCCGTGTTCGTCTACCTCGTAGTCGGCCTCGCCACGACGACCGCGACCGGCTTCTTCCTGCCGGCGGGGGAGTTCGCGCCGGCTCCGCCGGGCGAACGTGTGCCGTGGTGGGCGCTCCTGCGATCGAAGCCCTTCGTGCTGCTGCTCGCCGCGTCGGCGCTGATCCAGGGCAGTCACGGGACCTACTACAACCTGTCGACGCTGCATTGGAGCCGCCACGGCATCGCCGACGACACGGCGGCGGTGCTGTGGGCCGAAGGCATCCTCGCCGAGATCGTGCTGTTCGCGGTCGCGCGGCGCGTGTTCGACCGCTTCCGTCCGACGACCCTGATGGCGGTCGGCGGTTTCGCCGCCGTCGTGCGCTGGATCGCGATCGGCGTGTCGACCGACGTCGCTGTGCTCGCGGCGTTCAACTGGCTGCACTCGCTCAGCTTCGCGCTGACGTTCCTCGGCGCGTTGCGCGCTCTCGAGCGGCGCGTGCCGGAGCACCAGCGAACGACCGCGCAGGGTCTGCTCGGCGCCGCGAGTTCGGGCATCGGGATGTTCGTCGCGACGCTCGTCGGCGGCGTCGCCTACGAACGGTGGGCGGGCCGCGCCTTCTTCGTGATGGCGGCCTTCGCGCTCTTCGGCGCCGGCCTCGCGGTGATGCTGCGCCACATGGCGAACAAGGACCAGAGGCTGCTCGCGAGGAGCACCAGCGCGCCGCCCGCGTAGGGCCATCGCGGAGTCTCGAACGTGTCCTCGGGCCCGAACACGATCGCCGTTTCGCCGACGGGCGCGGCGGCCACGACGACGCCGATCGGCGGCAGCACCTGCAGTGCCGGCACCGCGAGCGCGACGACGGTGGTGACCGCGAGTACGTTCTTGAACCGCAGGATGCCCATGCGCCGCCAGAGCGGCAGCAAGATCGTCAGGAGCAGGAACGTCGCGGTCAGCGGCCACTCGATGCGCGGCGTGTTCGAGCCGAAGGTCGGGATCATCGGCGCGGCGGCGACGACGAACGCGAGCAGCCACGGCAACGCCGTGCGGCGACGCAGCGGGAGATCGAGGAAGTCGTCCAGACCGGCAGCACTGAGCACGGCCACGCCCAGCAGGAAGAGCCACCACGCCACTGCCGGCAGCGACTCGTCGTGCCAGAACGCCGACTGCCAGTCGTGCGCGGGGACGAGGATCGACAGCACGGTCGGGAGCGCGCCGGCTGCCGCGATCGACGCCCAGATGCCGATGCTCGTGTGCCGCTGACGGCGCAGGATGCCGAGCACGGCGAACAGGAGCAGGCAGGGCCCGGGGATGCGCAGCACGGACGCGACGTCGATGCCGACGCCGCCGTGGTGGGCGAGCATCACCGTGAACGTGACGGGTGTCGCCGCACCGAGCCATGGTGCGAGCGGGTCGATCGACGCGAGGCTCAGAACGGACACCGCGCCGAGGAACGTCGCGGCCGCGATGCCGGGCGCGCGCGGAGTGCGGTCGTCTCGATCGCCGCACACGGCAGTGCGCAGGAGCAGGCCGCCGGCCAGCGCTGCCGTGAACCACGCGATCCACGCTCCGCCGGCGAGGAACGGTGCCGCGACGCACGGACCGGCCCACGGCAGCCACGTGCGGCGCTGCGACGGGCGATCGCACTGGGTCACCGCTTCCAGGGCGAGCGGCGCGAGTGCGGCGGCCAGTTGTTCGCGCGGCGCCATCGCGACGGTCAGCATCCACGGCGACAGTGCGTACGCGACGCCCGTGAGGAACGCGGCGTAGCGGCTGCGGCCCTGTGCGCGCAGGAAGCGATAGAACGAGAGGCCCGCGAGGCTCGGCACCATGGCGCCGTACGCGGCGTCGGGCAGTTGGACCGACATCCCGAGCGACTGAAGGCCGCCGATCACCTGGACCACGAGAACGAGGATCGCGATCAGCAGGACCGCGACGATGCCTTCCTTCCTGCCACTGCCGTACAGGCTCACGCGGTCGACCTCGTGGGTGCGGCTCGTTCGGCGGGAAGCACGACGCTCTTTCGTCGCCCGCAGCGCACGTGCTTGAGGCGGCGAAGGCTTGCGCGAACGGCGCTCAGACCGCCGGTGCGGCAGCCGCGCGGTGGCGGTGACGCGCGGTGAACACGAGCAGCACGAGTGCCGCGATTCCCGCCAGCACGAAGCCCGTCGCGAGACCTGGCGCGCGGTACTCGAACCGCACCGTGCAGTGTTCTTCGGGCAGCCGCACGGCGCGCAGCGCGTGGTTCGCGCGCACGATGGCCGCCGGAGATCCGTCGACCGAAGCGCTCCACCCCGGCAGGAACGTGTCCGTCAGAACGAGCCACGGCGCCGCACCTGCCGCGACGTCGAGTTCCACGACGGTGGGAAGGTCGGTGGTGAATCGCACCGCACGGGCCGGGACGCCGTCGGGCGCGGCGGCCGCGTCGGTCGGGGCGTCCGCGGCGACGACCAGCGCGGCGGAGCGGGGCGCGAGCGAACGGTCGGCGAGCGCCGTGAGCACCGCGCCGTCGTCGGGCAGCACGCGAAGGCGCGGCACCGTGAACGCGCGCGGCAGCGCGTTCGGCCGCTCGTGCACGAAGAAGCGGTCGCCGAGCGTCGGGCCGACGACCGTGCCGCCGTGCGGCAGGCGCTCGGTGGCGAGCACGTAGCGCACGCCGAGCAGGTCGAGCAGCGGATGGTCGAGCGCCGCGTCCGGCAGCGACTGCACGAGGTAACCCTTGCCGGCGAGGCGCTCGCTGCCGTCGGCGCCGAGCACCGGTCCGAGCATCGCGAGCAGCGGCTGGTGCGACCGGGCGTCGTAGTGCGTGTAGAAGTTCAGGTCGCGCAGGCCCGGCGCGACGAGTTCGCCGGGCGGCAGCTGCACCGGCAGGATCGGCACGAGGCTGCCGCGCACGATGGTCACGCCCCCGTCCGGCGCGGCCGCTGCGGCCCGTTCGCGCAGGAACGTGTGCACCGCCGTGTCGGTGGGGTGGTGGCGTTCGCAGCCGCGCACGATCGAAGCACCGTGCACCGCGAGCTGCACGATCGTCGCGAGAAGCCCGGCGCGCACGAGCCACGAACGCAGAGCAGCGTTCTTCGCGAACGCGATCGCGAGCAGCAGTGCCCCGCTCGCCGCGAGCCAGACGGCCGCACGGAGTCCGTGCTCCGCCGCGCGCGCGAACGCGAGTGCGAAGCGGTCCGTGCCGGGCGGCGCGCCGTCCTGCACGAAGTTCACGACGTCCTGCGCCGAGCAGCGGAAACGCGCCGCGATCGACTGCACGAGGCCGGCTGCGTCCTTCGCGTACGCGGCGGCCGGCATCGCGAGCCCCTTCGCGAGTGCGGCAGCGAGCACGAACGCTGCCGCCGCCAGTGCGATCGGGACGCGGCGGCCGGGTTCGGCGAGACGCTGCACGCCGAGCGCCGCGAACCAGGCGACGAGCAGCGTGGCCGGTGCGAGCCAGCGCATCGGCCAGACGTTCTTGATCACGGGCAGCACGAACAGGAGGCGCACGCCCGGCAAGAAGAGCGCGAGCCCGGCGAGCAGCGCGAACGCCGCGATCGCGAACGCGCGGTGCCGGCCGCGTCCCGCGATCGCGCCGGCGATCGCGAGCAGGAGACCGAGCGTGCCGACGAAGACCGCGTACTCGGTGTAGTTGTAGTCCGGTTCCTGCGCCTTGCCGTCGGCGTCGGTGCGGCGGTTCAGCAGGACCGCGAGCGGCGACTGGTGGTACGGCAGTTCGACGCTGCTCGACGGATGCGAGATCAGGTCCGGCGCGAGGTAGCCGAGCAGGCCGTACGTCTCGAACGCCTGACCCGCGATCGCCGTGAACGGCGGGTCCGGATCGCGAGCACTCTGCGGGAAGAACTGCAGCGACGGCAGGAGCTGCGGCATGCCGAGCAGCGCGCCGAGCACGAAGCCGCAGCCGAGCCTTGCCGCGAGACGCGCACCGTCGCGCATCGAGCGTTCGCGCGCGTGCGCGATCACGAGCCACCCCGCGAACAGTCCGCCGATGACCGATGTCGTCGTCGCGAACGGTGGGAACCCCGCGAGCCAGGCCATCGCGAACGAGCCTGCGAGGGCGGCGAGCGGACCCGGCCGGAGCGGGTTCGCGTTCGCGAGCCGCAACACGGACCAGAGCACGCCCGGCAGCCACACGAACGCCGTGAGCCGCATCCAGAAGAACGCGTTCGTCGCCATCGGCGCGGACAACTCGAACACCGCGGCGCCGAACCACGCGGCACCGATGCCGATGCCGAGTTCGCGCAGGAACCCGAACGTGAGCACGCCGGCGATCGCGAGGCTGATCCACGCGAGGAACACGAGGCGCGAGCCCGGGTCGTCGGCGAAGAGTGCGAGCCAGTTCGGCGGATAGCACAGGCCGATGAGGCCGTGGGCGTGCAGCGCGGTGCCGCCGCGGGCGTGCGGATTCCACGTCGGCCAGCGCCCGGCGCGGAGTTCGTCGTGGGCGAACTGCATCTCGGGCAGGAACCACACCGGCACCTCGGTGACGTCGCGGTTCTTGCCTTCGCGCACACCGGCCAGCTCCTCGGCCGACAGCGAGAGGCTCGCGGGCGGGAACTCCGCGAGGTCGTACGGCACGAACGTGCGCCCGCCGAAGACACAGGGCCACAGCCAGACGAGCGGGAACAACACGAGCGCTGCGACGGCCAGCGCGTGCCGGCGCCGGTCGTTCATGGGCGCCTCCGTCGTCCGGCGACGACGAGCCCGATCGCCGCGAGCAGCGCGACGCCCGCGAGGCGCGGCGGCCACAGGACGCGCGCAGCGTCGTACGTGAACACGATCTCGTGCTGCACGGCGTTGGGCGTCGCGGGGACGAACACGGCGCGCAGGTAGTGGTCGGCGATCGCGATCGGCACACGCTGGCCATCGAGGTGCGCGACCCAGCCCGCGTTCCACGGGTCCGCGAGACGGAGCCAGCCGCCGCCGTTGCCGGTCACGCGCACGACGACCCGTTCGTCGCGATGTTCGACGACATCGACGCGCGCGTCGACGGCGGCGCCAGGCGCCAGGGCCGGCAGCGTCGGGTCCTCGAGCACGATGCGGCGGCGCACGTCGCGGTCGGGCCGTCCGAGTTCGGCGAGGCGCTGCGAAGCATCGGGCAGCAGGTCGACGCGGTCGACGAACGTGGCGCGCGGCAGCGTCGTGGTGCGTTCGTAGAGGCGGAAGCCGCCGGTGCCGTTCGGCGTCCGGTCGACGAGGCGTTCGTCGGTCGGCAGCACGTCGCGGGTGAGCACGAAACGGATCCCGTAGAGGTCGCACAGCGGGTGGCGCAGCGACGCGGGATCGTGGAACGAGCCGACGCCGGCGCCGGCGTAGACGACGCTCGGCTTGCCCGCGCGGTCCGGCTCGATCGCGACGAAGAACTGCTCGTAGCGTGCGGGCGGCAGGGGGTTGTAGGCGCCGCCGTCCTCGATGCCGTGGTAGCCGGGCAGGTTCCCTGGCAGCGCTGCGAGCTTGCCGCCGCCGTTCGTGACGAGTCGCTGGAGGCGCGGGCGCACTTCGGCCGTCGGTGCCGCGACGGCAGGCTGCAGCACGTTCGGGACCGCGGAGATCCGTTCGGCTGCGACGGTCTGCACGGGGCCGAGGCCGGCGTGCACGAGTTCGACCGCGGTCGCGACGATCCACACCGCCGCGCGCGGTGCCGGTCGCAGCCACAGTGCGGCGATGCCGAACGCCGCGACGAGCAACGCGCGCAGCGCCGTCGTGTGCAGCATCGCGTGGTTGTGCGCGGCTTCCCCGGGGTGCGCGACCGACGCGAGGTCGCGAGCGATCGCCGCCGCGTCGCCGCCGCGCGCGATCACGTCCGGATGGTCGGTGTCCGCAGCGCACAGATCGGCGATCGCGCGCACGAAGGACCCGTCGTCGCCATTCGCGGCGAGCCAGCCGAGCACCGCGACCGACGCCGCGAGCACGGCGCCGAGAACGACCAGCGGCGGCCAGCGGCGGTCGCTCCGGATCTGCGCGTCCGCGCCGAGCGTCGCGAGCACGACGAGGGTCATCGCGCAGGAGAAGAGCAGCCGGCGCAGGTCGGCGTCGCAGATGCCGGGCACGAGGCGTGCGAGCGCGAAGAACGGCTGGTCCGCGGTCGCGATGCCGAACGACAGCAGAGCGATCGAGCCGAAGAACAGTACGAGCGGGCGTCGCGACCGGTCGAACAGGGCGGCGGCGGCAACGGCCATCGGCACGAGACCGATCGCGAACGACGTCTCGACCCAGTTCTGGAACGCACTGTGGTCCTCGGGCCGCAGCGGCTGCGCGAGCAGCACGAGCTGGCTCCACGGGATCCGCACGTCGTACGACAGCGTGTCGCCGGTCGCGGCCGGCCAGAAGCGGTCGGCGCCCCACGAGAGCAGGTCGGGCCAGAACGCGGACAGCGCGTGGTCCCATTCGAGCCCGATCGACTGCAGGCGCGCGGCGTCGAACGTGCCCGCACGAGCCGACGCTGCGGACGCGAGCAGCACTGGCACCATGTTCGCGAGCGACACGACGCCGCCGAGCGCGATGCCGCCGCCGATCCAGAGTGCCGGACGGAGGCGTTCGCCGCGCGGGGCGCGCAGCAGCACGAACGCGGCGTAGGCGAGCACGAGGTAGGTCGCCTGCAGGCTCACCACGACGAAGCCCGACGACCACGACACGCCGGCCCAGAAAGCGAGCCAGCCGGCACTCCAGGAACGGCCGCGCCGCGCGTGGCCGTTCGCGAGGTCGTGCACCGCGATCAGCATCGGCCACAGCGGCAGCGCCGCGGTCAGCATCACGTTGTGGTGCAGCTTGCACTGCGTCCAGAGGCCGAGCACGGCCGCGACGAGGCCGAGCAGCGAACTCGCGTGCAGACATCCGAGCCGGCGGAAGAAGACGTAGGCGAACCAGCCGAACGCGACCTGGTGCAGCAGGTACCACCAGCCGTACCACTGCTCGGGCGCGCAGAAGAGCAGCAGCGCGTTGATCGGTTCCCACGGCTGCGCCATCTGCGGGACGAACGGCGCGCCGCCGCCGATGTCGCGCGTCCACGCCGGCATCTCTCCGGCGCGGAAGCGGTCGTGCATCACGCGGTCCCAGCAGAGCGACTGCAGGTACTTGTCGCCCATCGACGCGTTGCCGCGGAAACACTCGTCGGCGTCGAAGTTGCCCGCGGTCTTCGCCTGCGCCATCCGCACGTCGAGCAGTTCGGGTGGGAACGGCACGAGGGACCGCCCTGGCAGCAGCGCGTCGCGCAGGAACAGCACCGAACAAACCAGCGCGAGCAGCAGCGCCTGCAGGTGTTGCTGCCGGCTCGGCGTGGCGGGGTCGGGGCGCACGGCAGCACGATGCAGCAGCGCACGAACGAACTCAACGCCCCGACGCGACAGCGTCGTGTCGCGAGGCGACGGGATCCCGTATGGTCCGGCGCCGCGATCGCCGGTGCGATCGACCCATCGCAATGCAACGACGTTCGCGACGACTTCGTCCGGCCGGTGGACCCGCGATCGTGTGGGCTCCCGCGAACGACGCTCCGTGGTCCGGGCGGCAGCTCGCGGTGCTCCTGGCGATCGTCGTCGCCGCTGCGGCGCTGCGACTCGTCAACCTCGAGCGCTGGTCGCTGGGCGACGACGAAGTGACGACATGGCGCGGCATCACGCGTTCGCTCGCGGGCTTCTTCGACGCGTTCTCGGGTCCGGATGGACACCAGCCGCTGGTCGCGCAGACGCTGCGGTTCCTCGCCGGCTCGGGGCTGTTGTCGTTCCAGGACGAAGCGCGGCTGCGCCTCCCGTTCGTCTTCGCCGGCATCGTCGCGGTGCCGACGATCGCGCTCGTCGGCAAGCGCGCCACCGGTGACGCGGTGTTCGGACTCTTCGCGGCTGCTCTGCTCGCCTTGCATCCGTGGCACGTGCTGACGAGCCGGAACGCGCTGCCGGCCGGTGTCGCGATGCTGTTCGTGCTCGGCGCTCTCGGGGCGATGGCGCGCCCCGGCACGGCGCCGTCCCGGTGGCGCCGTGTCGCCACGGTCGTCGCGGCGGTCGTCGCGATCGGCAGCCACTCGGCCGGATGGATCGTGGTGCCGATGCTCGTGGTGCACGCCCTCGTCGCTCGCTGGTCCTCGTACGATCCGCGCGAACGGGCCATCGCGTCCGTCGTCGTCGCCGGGAGCCCGTTCCTGTCGATGCTCGCGATCTACTGGTCCGCTGGCCCGTCGAACGGTCCGGGTGACGGGGCGAACGGAGCGGCGAGCGATTCGATGGCGCACGCGTTCGCGCCGTTCCTCGATCTCGCCAGCGGGCTCGGCGGACCGGTGCTGCTCGCCGCGTCGGCCGCGGCGCTCCTCGTCCGTCCGTTGCCGGCACTCGCGGTGTTCCCGCCGGCGGCGGGCATCGTCGCGACGCTGCTCGTGGCCGCCGCGGGCGTGCCGCTCTCCGCCGGCGGTGCCGTGGTCGTGCTGCCGTTCGCCATCCTGCCGGCGGCCGCTGCATGCCGGCACCTCTCGACGACGATGGGCGCCGACGCGGCGTCGCGCATCCAGTCGTGGGTGGGGGCCGCGATCGTCCCGGGCGCGCTGCTCGTGTCGCTCGCCGTTCCGAGCGTGCTGCAGGCGACGGTCTACGAGGGGCATCGGCCGCGCGCGGCCGATGTCGCGACGTTCCTCGCCCGCTCGGCGAAGGCGGGCCGCGGCATCGCCGTTGCCGCCGGCGCGCTGCAGCCTGTGCTCACCTACTACCTGCGTCCGAACCACTGGCGCGACGAGACCGTGGATCCGCACCCGGGCCGCCGCGTGCTGCGCATCGATGCGTCGCGACCCCTGCCGCTCCTCGACGAACTGGCGGCGAGGACAGGCGAAGAGGTGTTCGTCGTGCTGCGACGCGACGAACTCGACCTCGTCGACGCGGACCCGGACGCGAAGGCAGCGCTCGCGTCGTCGTTCCGGCTCGTCGACGTCGAACCGACGGCGTTCCGCGCGGGTCGCGAGACCCTCTACGTGTTCCGCGCCCGCACCGGCGAGCGCTGAACGACTCCCGGCTCATCCGCCACGCGGGTGCAGGTTGGCGTGCACGGCGCGCAGGCGTTCGTGGTCGACGTGCGTGTAGACCTGCGTCGTCTGCAGCGACGCGTGGCCGAGCATCTCCTGCACGGACCGAAGGTCCGCACCGCCGGCGACGAGGTGCGTCGCGAACGAATGCCGCAGCGCGTGCGGCGAACACGCGACGTCGAGCCCGGCGCGCGCGCACGCGGCACGCACGATCTGGAAGACGCGCACCCGGTCGAGCGGCCGGCCGGTGCGCGAGAGGAACAGCACGTCGCCAGGATCCTTCGCCGCGCGCGAGCGGAGCGCGGGGCGCACTTCGGCGGCGTACCGCGCGAGCCAGGCGAGCGCCGAATCGGCGATCGGAACGAGGCGCTCCTTGTTGCCCTTGCCGAATGCGCGGAGCAGACGGTGCTCCGCCACGATGCTCGTCGTCCGCAGCGTCGTCACTTCGGAGACGCGACAGCCGGCGGCGTAGAGCACGTGCAGGATCGCCTGGTCGCGCACGCCGAGTTCGTCGTCGGGGTGGTGGTCGAGCAGACGCGCGACGGCCTTCTTGCCGAGCGCCTTCGGCAGCTTCCTCTCGAGTTTCGGTCCGAGCAGGCCCTCGGCCGTGTCCTCTTCGGCCAGTCCTTCGGCGTGCAGGAAGCGGTAGAACCCGCGGATCGCCGCGGCCGCGCGTGCGACCGACGCGGGGGCGTGGGTGCGGCGCTTCTCGAGCAGGTGCAGGTCGATCGTCCTGCGGTCGGGAAGTTCGTTCCGTCCGGTGACCAGCGCCGTGACGTCGCGGCGGTAGGCGGCGACCGTGTTCGGCGACACCTGCAGTTCGACGCCGAGGTAGACGAGGAAGTCGGCGAGCGCGCGCGCGGGATCCGTGGCCGGTGGCACGCGGGCAGGCTACTCGCGGGTC
>JAEUHQ010000144.1 GCA_016794565.1 Planctomycetota bacterium
CGTTCGCGCGGATCCTCGAGCGCCGTCTGGCCGAGCAGCAGGGCGCCCCACTCGCGCGCGTCGTCGTCGAACGAAGGAGTGTCGAGCAGCAGCAGGGTCGTCGCGATGGCGGCGTCGGGGTCGCCGCGCCCTGTGTGCGCAGCGGCGAGGCGGGCCACGAGCTGCGGCACGATCGCATGCGTCTGGCGGTCGCGGGCATCGAGTGCGAGCGCGCGGCGCGCGTGTTCCAGCCCTTCGTTGCCGGCGGCGATCGCGCGGTCCCAGTCCGCGGCCCGGAGGTGCGACCACACGAGCTGGCTGCACACGTTCGCCATCTGGCCGTGCACCTGCGGGTCGTCGGGTGTGCGCTGGAGCTGCGCGAGGAAGACGTCGCGCACACGGGCATGTTCGGCGCGCGCCCGAGCCACTTCGTCACGAGCCTCGTGCAGAGTCGCGAGCGCTTCGTGCACGACCCCGTAGGTCAGCGTGACGTCGGCGCCCACGGTGGGAGCTGTTGCGACCAGGGGATCGATCAGGGTCGCGGCTCGTTCGTACGTCGCGAAGACCGGCTCCGCCGCCGCCCCGTGGTGCTGCCACAGCTCCAGCAGAACTTCGCCCTTCGCCAGCAACGTACGAGTGAGCCCGATCACGAAGCGCGCATCGTCGGGGCGCCTCGCCAGGAGGCGTTCGCGCACGGCAACCGCGCGCTCGACGGCGGGGAGTGCGTCGGCCGGTCTGCCGGCGTCGTTCTCGAGCTGGATGAGGAACTGCAGGCCGAGCGCCAGCTCCTGTGCGTGGCCCGGCAGGTCCGGATGTTCTTCGGCCAGTCGCTCGCGCAGCGAGATCGCCCGCCGGACCGCGGTGCGGGCGTCGTCGAAGCGATCGAGCCGACGCAGCACGCGTGCGAGCTCCATCACGACCTTGGCTTCGCCTTCGCGCTGCGCGGCGGAGGCCGGACCGTCGCCGAGTCGCGCCGCGGCGGCGGCGAGCAGGCGCGCCGCATCGTCGAGCCGGTTCTGCTTCGTCAGGGCGGATGCGAGCATCGCTTCGCAGCGGGCGCGGTCGCGGCCGTGGA
Source organism: Planctomycetota bacterium (assembly GCA_016794565.1). Classification (GTDB taxonomy): domain Bacteria; phylum Planctomycetota; class UBA1135; order UBA1135; family UBA2386; genus JAEUHQ01. The sequence continues at coordinate 1,055 of JAEUHQ010000144.1, forward strand.
CGGCGTTCGTCGCGCCGTCGCGTTCGTGGGCCGCGAGCGCGCGCTCGAAGAGCCCGATCGCCGTCGGCACATCGCTCGTTTCGGCGCCCAGTGACGCGAGCAGCCGCGCCTCGCGGAAGTCGGCGTCGGGAATGGCGCGATCGGCGCGCTTCCGTGCGAGGTCGAGCGCGTCGAGTGCCCGTGCGAACCTCGCGCGCGCTTCGTCGCCGTGGCCGCTCGTCGCGAGTGCCCCCGCGAGCGCAGCGGGCACGTCGATGCCGAGGATCGCTGCGCGCGGTTCGGCGGCGATCGCCGCCGGGAGCGCAGCGAGTTCGCGCTCGCACTGCGAGAGAACCGCGACGGCGGCCGTCAGGTCGCCGAGTCGCAGCTGCAGCACACCTGCGCGGTGGTTGGCCTCGAGGAGATCGAGCCGAAGCTCGGGATCGTCGGGCTTCTGCGCGCGCAGGGTCTCGTACGACCGCAGCGCGTCCTCGAGCAGTTCGCGGCGGATCGCGTCCGCCTGCGGAACCTCGGCGAGGCGCTGATCGGCGACGTCGACGACGTCGCCGAGCGCGTCGCGCGCGAGACCGAAGAACGTGCGCGTTTCGGCGAGTGCGACCGCCGCCTCCTGTTCGGCGCGCCGCGCCTCGGCCGTCGCGTGCAGGCTCGTGGCGAGCCCGGCGACGAGCGAGACCAGCACGGCAGCACCCGCGAACACCGCCGCGCGGTGGCGCTGCGCGAACTTGCGCATGCGGTACGTGCGCCCCGGCGGAGCGGCGACCACCGGTTCCTTGCGCAGCCAGCGCTCGAGGTCCTCGGCGAGCGCGAGCGCCGACGGGTAGCGGGCATCGCGCTCCTTGTGCAGCGCCTTCAGCGTGATCCAGTCGAGTTCGCCCGCGAGGCGCCGCAGCAGCGACGAACGGTCCGTTCGCCGTGCGACGAACACGGTGTCGACCGCGAGCGACAGGCGCCGGCTCGGCAGCGTCGGCAGCTCGTCGCGCAGGATCTTCTCCATTTCGGGCCGGGACGCGCGGCGGAGGCGTTTGCCGTCGAAGGGCAGTTCGCTGCAGAGCAGCTCGTAGAGCATCGTGCCGAGCGACCACACGTCGCTGCGTGTGTCGACGTCGAGGCCGCCGGACATCGCCTGTTCGGGGCTCATGTATTCGGGCGTGCCGAGGACCTGGTCGACGCGTGTCGCCATGTCCGTGGTCGAGGCGGCGGCGGCCGTCGCCTTGGCGATGCCGAAGTCGATGATCTTCGGCGCGAGCTCGCCGTCGTGCTCCGCGACGAGCACGTTGGAGGGCTTCAGGTCGCGATGGATGAAGCCGCGGTCGTGCGCGTGCTGCACCGCGCGGCACACGGTCGCGAGCAGCTGCACGCGGCGCTCGGTCGTGAGCGCGCGGCGATCGGCGAACGTCGTCAACGGTTCACCGGCGGCGAACTCCATCACGAAGAACGGCCGACCCTCCGCCGTGATGCCGGCGTCGAAGACCTTCGCGATGTGCGGGTGGTTCATGCCCGCGAGCGCCTGACGTTCGGCGTCGAACCGGGCGACCACCTCGCGCGTGTCCATGCCGAGCTTGACCACCTTCAGCGCGACTTCGCGCCGCACCGGCACGGACTGCTCCGCCAGATACACCGTGCCCATGCCGCCGCTGCCGAGTTCGCGGACGATGCGGTAGGGGCCGATGGTCGTCGGCATCGGCTCGGCGCCGGGGATGAGTCCGTGCTTCGCGAGGTGCGCGAGGCGTCGCTGCACGCGCGTCAGCAGATCCGGGCGTTCGCCGCACACCCGCGTCGCGGGATCCCGTTCGCCGCGCTCCATCGCCTCGATGCACTGGGCGACCAGGGCTTCGACCTTCGCCTTGTCTTCGGGCGAGGGGGTGGAGGACGGGTTCGGCGTGGAGGACGTCATTCGAGCGGGCGCGCGCGCGGACGCGGGCGAGCGACGCGGAGCGTACTGCCGTTCGTGGATTCCGGCGAAATCGCGACGCGCGGGTTTTTCGCGGCCTGCGCGAACGGGAGCGGCGGGGCGTCGCTCGACCGGCACCGACGCGAACGCGCCGGCAACGAACGAACAACCTCACAGTCACCGATCACGAAACCAAGAAGAGAGTCGACCATGTCCCTCACGAACAAGTTCTTCCCGCTCGCCCTCCTGACCCTGACCGTCGCCGCCGAAGCCCAAGGCACGTTCGGCACCTACGCGATCCAGTTCCCCACCACGGTGATCCTGCAGCCGGTGCCGCCGACGCTGCCGTCCGTCGAATACAAGAACGGCGGCTACGACAAGTCGATCGGCAACAGCTGGCTCGGCGGCTCGGTGCACACCTACGTCGGCATGGTCCGCCAGAAGTCGGGCACCTACGAGCTCGGCTACGCGACGGCCGAGTTCCGCGGCGCGGCCAAGGTGCTGAACCACTCGGTCGAAGTCGCCGAGATCGTCGGCCTCGCTTCGAACGTGATGAACAACGGCGTCCAGAACCGCAGCGGCTCGTTCCGGGTCGACGTGCTGGGCTACTCGGTCGTGAACCAGTCGTTCCAGAACAACAGCACCTTCGGCGCGTCGACGTCGACCTTCAACCTGCTGGGCCCGAGCGGTGTCAGCGCATCGGTGCCCTGCGGCCCGATCAGCGTGACGATCTCCGGCAACGCCGGGTGCTCCTTCAGCCGCTCCGCGAACTGGCTCCTGCCCGCCGCGACCTCGACGGTCGGCCTCAACGCCAGCGGCAGCGCCTGGGCCTTCGCCAATGCGTCGGTCAGCTTCGGCATCCCGGGCTTCAACCTCGGGGTCGGCCTCCAGGGCAAGATCCTGGAGCAGACGCTCGGCATCAACCTGTCGTCGAGCGGCCTGTGGGGACTGTCCGGCGGCGCCTCCTACACGCTGAAGGCGATCACGCTCCAGCTCTACGCCTGGGCCACCGCGATCTGGACCTGGACGACGAACCTCTGCAGCTGGACGGCTGGCCAGATCACCCTGACGCTGATCTGAGCGGCGCAGCGATCGAACACGAGACGACGCACGGGAGACGCAACGCCATGGGGCGCTGCGTCTTCTGGCGTTTCGGGGCGGTGCGGTCGGTGCGGGATCGGCCGCGAATGTCGGGCAGTCGCGAACAGCACACGCGCCGCGTCGCTTCCCCGGCATGGCCCGCACGACCCGACGCTCGTCCCGCTCCGCCCTGCTGCTCCTTCCGCTCGCGGCGATCACTGTCGTCGCGGCGGTGACCTGGTTCCGCGGCGGGTCCGACACGGCGCCAGCGCTCGGGGCCGTCGCGCCCGCGGCGACGCCCGCCGTGGCGGCGGATGCCATCGCGGGTTCGCCCGAGCGCGACACCGCGCCGTCCTCGCGCGGCTTCTGGACCGCGCCGGCGGGAAGCCGCTTCGTGCACCGCGTGGTCGATCGCTGCGACTTCACGATCCGGAGCGCCGAGGGCGGCACGCAGCCCGGCGGCGCGCTCCATGCCGAGTGCCTCGTCGAGACGCTCGTCTGCGACCGCCGCGACGACGAGATCCTCGTGCGCCAGACAGTCCACGAGCCGACCTTCTTCCTGCCCGACGGCCGCAAGGTCGCGGACGACCCGATCCAGGCCAGCTTCGTCGCGGCGACCGCGGCGCCGGTGTTCGTGCGGCTCGGCACGAACGGCAGCGTGCATGCGTTCGCCTTCGCGACCGGCCTCGACGGCGACCAGCGCAACTTCCTGCGCGGCACTCTGTCGCTGCTCGCCTTCGAAGCGCCTGCCGCGGGTTCGACCTCGTGGACGAGCCGCGCGGCGGACTCGACCGGTGAGTTCGACGCGAAATTCGAAGTGCGCGGTGCCGTCGACGCCGACGAAGTCCACGTCGAACGCACACGCATCCGCTACGTCGCCGTCGCGGGCAATGCCGAAGTCCCGAAGCACGAACTTAGCGGCCGGGGCGAGGCGACGTTCGCGCTCGACCGCGGCTGGATCTGTGCCGTGCGGATCGACGAGCACACGACGATGTCGCTGCCGATGCTGGATCTGCAGGCGCTGACGCACCGGCGCGCGGACGTCGTGCTGGTCGAGAGCGGGATGGTCGAGGTACCCGCGGACGTTCTCGACGCGTGGCGTCGCGCGGTCGAGCCGGCGAGCGGAGCCGCCGAGGCGATCGGGCGCTACGCCGCCGGCAACGAGCGTCGCCGCTGGCAGCAGACACTGAACGGAGTCGGCCTGGGGCAGCTGCTGACCGATATCGAGCGCCTGCTCGCCGCCGATCCCGTGGACGCCAAGGCGGTGGACGACGCGTTCCAGCGGCTGCAGTGGCTGCTGAAGCTCGACGACGCGCACGCCGCAGCGCTCGCGGAGCAGTTGACGACTCGCCAGCTCGGGATCGAAGTGGCGCGCGTGGCGCTCGGTGCACTCGGCGCCGCCGGCACGACCGCCGCCCAGAACGCGCTCACGACGGTGCGCAGCGATGCGAGCGTCGCGATGCCGGTCCGTGAAGCGGCCACGGTCGCCTGCGTGCAGCTCGACGATCCTGCTCCGTCGCTGATGCAGAGCCTCGCCGCCGACGCGGATGGCACGTCGGAGCTGCAGGGCTCGTCGATGCTCGTGCTCGGCGCGCTCGCGCCGAAGGCGAAGTCGGCGCTGGCGGACGGGCGTTCGCCGGTGGACAAGCTGCTCGCCATGGAGAACGACGCCGCTGCGCGCGGCGACCTCGCGACGTGGCTCCTCGCCGTCGGCAACGCGGCGCCGCCGCAGACCCTGTCGATCGTGCAGCGCTACGCCGCAGACGCGAACCCGGCCGTTCGGGCAGCCGCCTGCGTGGCGCTCCGGCGCGTGTCCGATGCAGACGCCGTGCCGATCCTCTCGAATGCGACGTCCGACGTCGACGCCGCGGTCCGGCGCGAAGCGCTGCTCGAACTGGGCCGCCGCCCTTCACCGGAAGCGCGATCCGCCATCGAGCACATGGCCTCGCACGAAGTCGACGTCGAACTGCGCGATCGCGCGCGCCGGTTCCTCGCGGCGGGCTGATCAGTCATCGTCTTCCAGGCGCGACGACAGCGCGGCGAGGCCGCGCGCCACGAGGCCGCGCACCGCGGATTCCGTCGTGCCCATCTGCTGGGCGATCTGTTCGTACGACAGCCCGACGATCCGGGACATCGTGACCGCATCCCGCTGCGGTTCCGGCAGGTCCTGCACGGCCTCCTCGAAACGGGCGAGCTCCTCCCGCGCGGCCGCGTGCTGGCTCGGCGTCGCGATCGACGCGTAGCACGCGAGGATCGCGTCGGCTGCGGGGCCGGCCTCCGGCATCGGCACTTCCTTGCTCGCCGCGCGCCGGTCGCGGCCGTGGAACTTCGCGCGATCGAGGACCTTGCGGGTCGCCTGCATGAAGAGCCAGTTGCGGAACGCGCCCTCGCCCTTCAGCTCGATGTTGTCGACGTCCTGCAGCACTTCGCGGAAGACCGACTGCGCGATGTCGACCGCCGATTCGCGCGCGGCGATCGCCTTGCCGGCGCGCGCGCGGATGAACGCGACGAGGGGCGGCAGGTTGCGCGCGAACAGGCTGTCGCAGGCGTGTGGATCTCCGCGGCGGGCGGCGGCGATCTCCGCGGCGAGGTCACGTTCCATGGCGGGGCGCGAGTATAAGGACCGCGCCGAATGGACGTACTGCACGTCATCCACCAGTTCCCGCCGGAGAGCCGCGGCGGCTCGGAGTCGTACCTGCTCGATCTCGCGCAGCGGCAGCGGGCGCGCGGGCTGCACGTCGAAGTGCTGAGCGGGAGCAAGGTGTGGAAGGAAGAGGTGACGCTCGAGAGCGGCGAGGTCGACGGGCTCCCGGTGCACCGGCTGCATCGCGACGACCTGTTCTTCGACCATCACTCGAAGGCGTGGCACCCTGGCGTCGAGCTGGTCTTCGCGTCGCTGCTCGAGAAGTGGCGGCCGAAGCTCGTGCACGTGCACCACTGGGTGCGCCTGACCTGCAACCTGATCGACCTCTGCTGGCAGAAGCAGGTTCCGGCGGTCGCGACGCTGCACGACTACTACACGAGCTGTCCACGCGCGTTCCGCCGCCGCGAAGGCGACGAAGCGTGTCGCCGGCCCCTGTCGCCGGCGAGTTGTTCGCAGTGCGTGCCGAAGTTCGGGTACGAGCAGGCGGGCGAACTCGACGCCGGGGTCGAGCTGTTCCGCGACCACTATCGCGCCGAGTTGTCGCTCGCCCGCGCCGTGATCGTCGCCGTCGGCAGCACGGCGAAGCTGCTGTCGGAGACGACCGGAGTGCCGCTCGACCGATACGAAGTGCTGCCGCTCGGCTACCGACGGCGCTTCGCCGGCATGCCCGCGCTGCCGGCACCGCGTAGCGACGAGCCGTTGCGCTTCGCGTACTGGGGCGGCATCGGCCGGCACAAGGGCGTCGACGTGCTGTTGCGTGCGTTCCGGCACGTGCACGCGGCGCGACCGGGCCGCGCGGTGCTGCACGTGCTCGGCGGCGTCGACAGCGAAGCGCTCGACCGCGAGTTGCACGATCTCGCGACGGGCCTTCCCGTCACGTTCCACGGCGACTTCGACGCCGGCAAGCTGCACGCGGCGCGGCCGCAGATCGGCGTGTTCCCGAGCACCTGCTTCGAGACGTACGGCCTCGTGCTCGACGAGTGCTTCGAGCTGGGGCTGCCGTGCATCACGAGCGATCTCGGTGCCCTGCCCGAACGCGCCGCCGGTGCTGGCATCGCGACACGATCGGGCGACGAGCAGAGCCTCGCCGCGGCGATGCAGCGCTTCCTCAACGAGCCTGCCTTGTGGGCCGCGAAGCGCGCCGCGATCCCGCCGCCGTCGCCGGGGCTCGACGCGCACGTCGATGCGTTGATGGCCGTGTACGACCGCGCGCGCACGATGCCGCCGAAGGAGTGGTTCGCCGGTCCGGTGCCCGCGAGCCGGCGCACGTGGTTCCTGATGAAGCAGCGCGAGTCGGCGATGAGCCGACTGATCCCGCCCGACGGTCCGCGATGAGCGACGATCGGTGACCCTCGGCGGTGCGCTCCGTGTCGGAGCGCACCTTCGCCGTGACTTGGACTCGGCAACTCCGTGCCTGACTCGCGCGGACACTCCGGTCTCATGGGCACTTGCATCAGCCGCGCTGCGGCAGTCCGTGACGCTTCGGGGATGATCCTCTTCCGTACGGCGTCGTCCATGACGATCGTTACACTGCGCTGCCCTCACCAATCCACGCAGCGAAGGCAATGGCGAAGATCACCATGACGAAGAGCGGGCTGTCCGTGCCCGCGAACCCGACCATCCCGTTCATCGAAGGCGACGGCACCGGCCCCGACATCTGGCGC
>JAEUHQ010000093.1 GCA_016794565.1 Planctomycetota bacterium
CGGTGACGACGAATCGGTGGTCGCGACGCTGCGTGCCTGGCTCGAACCGTTGCCCGCGCCCGAGCCCGAGGCGGCCGGCTCGGTGCTGATGCGCTGGCTCGGGCGGCGTGCGGAACTGCGGGCGGCGGCCAGTGCGATCGCTGCAATGGAGAACAGTCCCGCCGACCGTGCGCGTGCCCAGGCGCTGGCGGCCAAGTTCCTTCACGTCGGCGCGCCGTCGGCGATCCTGCAGGCAGCCCTGGGCTTACCCGACGCGGACGGCGTGACCCTCGTGGCACCGGAACAGGCTGCTCTGCGTGCGCACGCGATCGACCCGACGTTCTTCGTCGCCCCGCCGGCCGTGTTCACGGGCGGAACTCGCCCGGTCGCCGATCGTGGGGACCTCGAGGACTTCGCGCACTTGCCGGCAGGGGAGCGCCTCGCCACCCTCTGTTGCGGCGACACGCCGTTGGCCGTGGCATTGCGCGCCCGCTTTCCGTCGCGCTGTGCCCGCGTGCTGCTCGCCGCGTTCGCCCGTGGACCGATGCCGCCCGCCGGGGTCGCCGCGCTGCGCGAACTCGCGGATCCGTTCGTGCTCGCCGAGGCGTTCCGCATCGCCGCGGCCCGCGACGCGCGGGCCGAAGCGCTCGCGGTGTGGCGCGGCGACCTGCCGCTGCCCGCAGCGCTCCCCGCGCTGTGCGAAGCGGACCCGGCTCTGCGCCCGCAGGTCGCCGCGGCGCTCGGTGGGCGACGCGATCCAGGTTCGCTCGCCCTGCTGGCGGACTTCCTCGAGTCTCCTTCGGTCGAAGTGCGTCGCGCGGCGGCGAGCTCGTTGCGAGCGACCTGCGGAGAAGCCGTTCCGTACGACCCGGACGCACCGGGTTCGGCGACGAAGGAAGCGGCGGAACGGCTTCGGTCTCTGCATAATCGGAAGCCATGACGGACATCACCGTTGCCGCGATCGCCGACATGGTGGGAGGGCGCCTCGTCGGCGACGGGTCGCGCGCGATCCGCGGGCTCGGCGATCTCAAGACGGGCGGCGCGGACCGGATCGGCTTCGTTCGTGATCGGCGCTACGTGGCCCTTGCCGAGACGACGAAGCTCGGCGCCGTGCTGTCCAAGAGCGAACTGCGGACTCCGGCGAGTCTGATCGTCGTCCCGAACGTCGACGTCGCCTACGCGAAGATCGCACTGACCTTCCACCCGACGCCGCGCGCATCGGCACACACGATCCACCCGACCGCGGTGGTGGATCCCCGGGCGGAGATCGGATCGCCGGTGCAGATCGGCCCGCACGCCGTGATCGGGAAGTGCACGCTCGGCGCCGGAACGGTGGTGATGTCCGGCGTGTCGATCGGCGACGGCGCTGTTCTCGGGCGGGACTGCGTGCTGTATCCGAACGTCGTGGTCTACCACGGGGTGCAGATCGGCGATCGGGTGATCGTGCAGGCCGGCTCCGTGATCGGGAGCGATGGCTTCGGCTACGCCCGCGACGGTACGTCGTGGATCAAGGTGCCGCAGCTCGGGACCGTTCGCATCGCGGAGGACGTCGAGATCGGGGCCGGTTGCACCGTCGATCGCGGGACTTTGACGGACACGCGCATCGGTGCTCGAACGAAGATCGACAACCTGTGCCACGTCGCGCACAACTGCGTGCTCGGTGTCGACGTGGTGATGGCCGCGAACTCGGGTGTGGCCGGTTCGACCACGATCGGCGACCGGTGCGTCATCGGCGGCAGCACCGGCATCAGCGGCCACTTGTCGATCGGTGCGGACGTGCGCTTCGGCGGAGGGTCCGTCGTGCTGCGGGACGTGAAGGAAGCGGGCGACTACATGGGGCACCCGCTGATGGAGAAGCGCCTCTTCCTGCGGTTGCTGCGCGAACAACGCCGGCTCGTCGAAGGGCGCGACGACGGCGGCGATCGCGACGAATGAAATGAAAGGACGAGGCCGCGGCTTCAGCTCTTGCCGAGCCAGCCGGGCATGCGGGCGCCGATCGCCGAGCGGATTTCGTCGCGCACCCGGCGGTAGGTCTTCGCGTCACAGCCGTACGGATCGGCGACGTCCCGCTCGTCGGGACGGAGCATGACGACCTTGGGCGCGACTTCCGGCATCTCGGCGAGAATGGCGCGGCGGTGGTTCTGGGCCAGGCACACGATCCACGTCGCCCGCTCGAGCATCTCGGGGTCCACGCTGCGGCTCCGGTGGGAACCGAGGTCGAGTTCGAGTTCGGCGGCGACGAGCACGCTCTCTGCGCTCGCCGGTTCGTCCGGCAGCGTGCCCGTCCCGGCGCTGGTGAAGTGGAATCCGTGAGCGAGGACGTCGCTTCGCGGTACGCCGAGAGTCCTTGCCGCGATGTCTCGACCGATCGCCTCGGCGAGCGGTGATCGGCAGGTGTTGCCCGTGCAGACGAACAGGATCACGTCCGCTGCCGTGTGGAGCACGTCGGCTGCGGTCAGGATGCCTTCGCGCAAGACTTCGAGCTTGCCCCCCGTGTGTCGCACGATCGTCGAGGCGACCCCGAGAGGGGATGGTCCGTCGTCGACCACGAGTCCGAGGTGCGCCGCGAAGCGCTCGGCGATCGCGGCTGCGTCGACGAGCGGCGGCTCGCCCGTGCGATTCACGCTGCTGAGCCACAACGGTTCGCCGGCCGCCGCGATCACCTCGCGTGTGAACTCGTGGGCCGGCAGGCGAACGCCCGCGGTGCCCCCTGCCGCGCTCGGCGCGACCACCGTGAGCGGCCCGGGCCAGTAGCGCTGCACGAGTCGGGTGATCGCCTTGGATGGCCGGGGCACGAAGCGCGACAGGTCGTCGCGGCGGGCGACGTGCCAGGTGAAGGGCTGTTCGTCGGGCCGGCCCTTCAGGGCTCGCGCGCGAGCGACGGCCTCGTGGTGACTCGGCAGCACTGCGAGACCGTAGACGGTCTCCGTCGGGAGCACGCAGAGTTCGCCGGCGCGGAGTCGGCTCGCGGCGTCGGCGACGAGTTGTCGGCGATCAGCGGCGCGCAGGGATCGAAGGTCGCACGGCATGGGCGGCGCACGATACTCGCCCGTTCGTGCGGTGCTCACGGGCGCCGGCGAAACCTCGGGCCCGTGCGGGAATTCGTGCGCCCCCGTCCCTATCGTGCGACGGCTTCATGTCGACCCCCGCGCGCGAAGAACGCCTCGCGAGAATCCGCACGCAGCGCCTCGCGCAGCTCGGCACGCTCCTCGCCGGTTTCGCGCACGAGGTCCGCAACCCGCTCAGCACGATCGGGCTCAACCTTCAGCTCGTGCTCGAGGACTTCCGCGAGCCGGAGACGCCCCGCGACAAGCGCACCCAGAAGCGCCTCGCGACCGTGGAGGGCGAGGTCCGGCGGCTGCAGAAGATCCTCGAGGAGTTCTTGAGCTTCGCGCGGGCACCGGAGCCGAAGCTCGTTCCAATCGACCTGAACGCGAAGGTCCAGGCGATCGTGGACTTCCACCAACCCGAGATGCGCGAGGCCGGGCTGTCGCTGCGCTTCTACCCTGGGGCGGTCATCGGTTCGGTGCCCGCGGACTGGGATCACCTGCAGGCCGCGATCGTGAACCTTCTCCGCAACGCCAAGGAAGCGACGCCGCCCGGTGGCGAGATCCTCGTGTCGACGCTGCGTGAAGGAGGGGTCGTGAACCTGCGCGTGACCGACACGGGCGCCGGCATCCCCGCCGACATGCTGGGCCGCGTGTTCGAGCCGTACTTCAGCACGAAGCGGGCCGGCACGGGGCTCGGTCTGCCGACGGTGCGGCGCGTGGTCGAGGAGCACGGCGGAACCCTGACGCTGCAGTCGGAGCCGGGCAAGGGAACACAGTTCTGCATGCGGCTCCCCGCCGGGCCGCTCGCGGGCGACGGAACGGAGAACGCATGACGAAGGACCCCATCCTGGTCGTCGACGACGACGACGCGCTGCGCGAGTCGCTGGTCGCGGCTCTCGAGGTGCTGCCCGTGGAGATCACCGCGGCCGCGAGTGGTGCGGAAGCAGTGACATTGCTCGGCGAGCGTCGGTACGCAGTGGTGGTCACCGATCTTGTGATGAAGGGCACCGACGGGTTCTCGGTGCTCGCGGCGGCGAAGCAGAACTACCCGAACGGTCGCGTCGTGATGCTGACGGGTCACGGCAGTCGCGACGTCGCCGTCCAGGCGATGGAGAAGGGGGCGACGTACTACGTCGAGAAGCCGGTCGACCTCGCCGATCTGCGTGCGAAGGTGAAGAAGTCGCTCGAAGACCACAAGAAGGACGTTGCGTACGACGACCTGCGCGGCCAGCTCGAGCGTTCGTTCGGCATCGAGGGCATCGTAGGACAGGACCCGAAGATGCAGCGAGTGCTGGCGCTCGTGCGCCAGATCGCGAGCACGGCTGCGTCGGTGCTGATCCTCGGCGCCTCGGGCACGGGCAAGGAACTCGTCGCTCGCGCGATCCACAATCTGTCGCCGCGGAGCAAGCGCCCGTTCGTCGCGATCAACTGCGGTGGCATGTCGGAAGGCACGATCGAGAGTGAACTGTTCGGGCACGTGAAGGGCGCCTTCACCGGCGCCGTGGCCGACCGCGAGGGCAAGTTCGAGTACGCCGCCGGCGGTACGTTGTTGCTGGACGAAGTCGGCGAGATGCCGATGGCCACGCAAGTGAAGCTGCTGCGTGTGCTCGAAGAGCGCGCCGTCGTGCGGCTCGGCGACAACCGCACGCGCCCGGTGGACGTGCGCGTGCTGGCGGCGACGAACGCGGACCTCGCAGCTCGAGTGAAGGACGGCACGTTTCGCCAGGACCTGTACTTCCGGCTCAAGGTCGTCACGATCGACCTGCCAGCTCTTCGCGAGCGCCGCTCCGACATCAAGTTGCTCGTCGAGCACTTCCTGAAGCACTTCTGCACCGTGCACGGCAAGGACGTGGAGTCGATCGACCGCGAGGCGCTCGTGGCGCTCGTGCAGTACGACTGGCCGGGCAACGTGCGCGAGTTGCGCAACGCCGTCGAGTCGATGGTGGTGCGCAGCAAGGGCAACATCCTGACCCGTGCCGATCTGCCGCCGGAGATCTGGGCGCCGCTGCCGACCGATCAGGACGGGTGGCAGTTCCTCGCGGGACGGACGTGGCAGGACGTCGAGCGCAACCACATCCGGGTGACGCTGGAGCTGACTTCGGGCAACCGGCAGAAGGCGGCGCGGGCGATGGGGCTCAGCGAACGCACCCTGTACCGCAAGATCCGCGAGTACGGTCTCTGACCCGCCGCGGTCGTGGATGACCGCGCCCCATCCGTCTACCATCCGCGCTCCACCTCCATGACCGATCAACCCGCCAAGACGACCGTGCAGGACGGTCTCGCCTTCGAACGACCGCTCAGCGATCTCCAGCAGAAGATCGCCGAGCTGCGCAAGCTGAACGCGGGCTCGCACCTCGAACTCGCGGGCGAGATCGAACTGCTCGAGGAGCGTTTGCGTCGCCAGACCGCCGAGGTCTACGCCCACTTGTCGCCGTGGGAGCGGGTCAACGTCGCGCGCCACGCCGAGCGTCCGCTCACCAGCGACTACGTTCAGTTGATGCTCGACGATTTCGTCGAACTGCACGGCGATCGCGTGTTCGGCGAGGACCGCGCGATCCTCACGGGGCTCGCGACGATGGCCGGCCGACGATTCCTGCTGGTCGGACACAGGAAGGGCAAGACCGTGAAAGATCGCCTCGCGTGCAACTTCGGGTGTGCGCATCCCGAGGGGTACCGCAAAGCGATGCAGAAGATGCGGCTTGCCGAGAAGTGGAAGCTGCCGATCGTCACGTTCATCAACACTCCGGGTGCCTATCCGGGCATCGGCGCCGAGGAGCGCGGCCAGGCCTCGGCGATCGCGCGAAACATCCTCGAGATGTTCGACCTGAAGGTTCCGGTCGTGTGCATCGTGATCGGCGAAGGCGGTTCCGGCGGAGCGCTCGGGATCGGCGTCGGTGATCGCGTCGGCATGCTGGAGAACAGCTACTACTCCGTCATTTCGCCCGAGGGCTGTGCCGCGATCCTGTGGAAGAGCGGCGACAAGGCGCCCGAGGCCGCCGATGCGCTGAAACTCACGAGCAAGGACCTGCTCCGGCTCGGCCTCGTCGACAAGGTCATCGAAGAACCGCTCGGAGGGGCGCATCGCGACCCGAAGGGTGCCGTCGAGCGCGTGAAGGCCCAGATCGGCACTTGGCTGGGTGAACTTGCCGAGCTGCCGGTCGAGCGCCTGCTCGAGCAGCGGTACCAGAAGTTCCGCCGCATGGGCACTCCGAACGGATTGTGAGCGCAGGCGCACCTCGGCGTCAGGTTTCGCCAGCAACTCGGCGGATCCGCTCGTAGAGGGCCGGCCTGGGCAGTGCTCCGGGCCTTTCGTATCCTCGCCGCTCACCCGAACCCATGCTTCGTCCCGAGCCGTCCGACCGAGTGCGACCGCGCCCCGCGACCTTCGTGGCGCCCGGAGCGGCACCGTCTGCTGCGAACCACCACACAGGTTCGTTCGCCGGGCTGCCGTCGGCGGTAGCTGCGCTCGCTGGTGCCGGCGGGATCTCGGATTCCGAACTGGTGCGTCGCGCGCTCGCCGGGCAGCACGATCCTTTCGCGGCTCTGGTTGCCCGCTACCAGAAGCGCGCCTTCTGGATCGCCTTCCACGTCGTCGGCCGGATCGAGGATGCGCGCGATGTCGCGCAGGAATCGTTCGTGCGGCTGTTCCGATCGCTGGAGAAGTACGACTTTGCGCGCTCCTTCTATACGTGGTTCTACCGGATCGTGATGAACCTCGCGATCGACCATCTGCGCAAGATCCGAAGCGGCGCCGCGAACAGCCTCGACGACATTCCTGGCGGACTGGCGGACTCCCGCGAGGCCCCGGCCGATGCGCCGATGGAGCTCGAGGAGCAGAACGGCCGCGTCTGGCAGATCCTCGAGAAGCTCGACCCCAAGTTTCGCGCGGTCCTCGTGCTTCGCGACATCCACGGCCTCAGTTGTCGCGAGATCGCGCCCATCCTGAAGATCACGCACGCGACCGCGCGCTGGCGTCTCCACAAGGGCAGGCAGGTGTTTCGCGAACACTGGGAGCGTCCGTCGGGAGGTGAGGCGTGAACCTCGACTCGTGTGAACGTGTGCTGGCCCAGCTCGACTGGTTCGTCGGCGACGACCTCGACGCCGCGGCAGCAACGGCGGTGCGGTCACACCTGCGCGAATGCGTGAGTTGCCGGGCAGAGGCGGGAGCGCTGCAGCGAACTCGAAACACGCTGCGCGCGGCGGCCGAAGCTGCCTGCCGTGGCGTCGACGAGGCCATGTTCGCGGCGATGCACGACGAAGTGATGGCGGCAGTGCGCGACCAGGAGATGCGTGACGCCGCCCCGCCGTCGCTGCTTCGGCGCGTACTGCCGTTCGCGGCCGCCGGCGCGCTCTTCGTCGTCGGGTGGACGGTCGTGCGGCACTGGGTCCCTCCTTCGGTGTTCGACCGGGAGCCGATCGGAACGTCGGTGGTTGCGCCACGGCAAGCCCATCCGTTCGGCGTTCCGGCGTTGCCGTTGCGCCTGCTCAGCGACGACAGCGTCGAGGAGCCGGCGGCCGACGGGCTCGGGGCCGGGATGATGGGGCGGTGGAGGCTCCGGACCCTCGAAGGCGTCGATGCCACGGCCCCGCTCCTGCCGCCACCGGTGCGCCGCGAACACTGACCGTCGGAGTCTTTCCGCAGCTCGGTCGTCTGCGCACTGCGGCCGGCACGAGCGTCTCGTGAGCCCGCCGCGGAGGTACACGATGACTCACCTGCGACCTACTCTTCTCGCGGCGGTGCTGGGTGCCCTGCCCGCCGCCTTCGCGCAAGAACCCGTTTCGAAGGACCCCGCTCCGTCACAACGCGAGTCCGTTGCCGGCAAGAGCGTCGAGCAATGGATCGGAGAACTCGGCGCCGACAGCTACCGCGCCCGCATCGCCGCGGAGAAGGCCCTGAAGGACCTCGGCAAGGCGGCTCTCCCGGAGCTGAAGAAGGCGGCGGACCAGGGCGGCGACCAGGAAGTACAGTGGCGCGCGCGCCGACTCGTCCGGCAGATCGAGCGCGGTGGGCCCGGCGGTCTGCTGCCGCGGGAGGCGGCGCCCGTCGATCCGCCGAGCCCCGAGGCGGACGACTCGATGGAGCGCCGCTTCGACGACATGTTCCAGCAGCTCGAGCGCCAGTTCGGGATCGACATCCCGCGGGCGCGCTTCTTCCAGGACGATTTCTTCCGCGACTTGAAGGCGCAGATGCCGCAGGCAGGGAGTCGTTCGCAGGGCATGTCGCTGCAGATCGGCCCGGATGGCGCGATTCGCGTCGAACAGAAGACGACGAACGAGAAGGGCGAAGTCGAGACCAAGACCTACGAAGCGAAGAGCATGGAGGACTTCGAGGCCCAGTACCCCGGCGTCCTGCAGCAGAACGGCCTCGGGTTCGGGATGCGCATGTTCCGGGGGAGCAGCCCGCTCGGCCTGCGCTTCTCGACTCCGCGCATCGACCCGAACCCGTGGGTCGCGACGCCGGTCCCGGCCCCCGATCTCGACGACGCGCTGGTCGCGCCGCCGCCCGCGAACAGCCGTCTCGGCGTCTCGATCCGCCCGTCGATCTCGGCGGAGTTGCGCGAGCACCTCGGGCTCGACGACGATGTCGGACTGATGGTCGAGGGAGTGCAGTCGGGAACCCTCGCCGAGACGCTCGGTCTGCAGCGCGGTGACATCGTCACGAGGATCGGCGGTCACTCGATCGGCTCGGCTCAGGACGTGCAGAAGGTCCTCGGCGGCATCGAAGCCGGGAAAGCGGTCGAAGTGACGTTCCTGCGCAAGGGGGCGGAGAAGACTGCGACGGCGACGAAACAGGCGCCGGCCGAGAGCGCGGCTCCTCCGCGAGAGCGTCTCGAGCGCCGCAACCACGAACGTTCTTCCGAACCGACGATCCGCTGAACCCCGTGCGCGTCAGGGGTGGCCGTCACCGCCTCGCAGCCGCAGCTGGCCGCAGGCGGCGGAACGATCGGCGCCGCGCTGGCGCCGCACGGTCACCTTGAGGCCGCCGCGACGCAGCGCGTCGGCGAACCCGTCCACACGATGGCTCGCCGGGCGCCGCAGTCCACGAGCCACGGCGAGTTCTTCGACCGGGTTCCACGGGATGAGGTTGACCGTGCAAGGCAGCGCACCGAGCAGTGCGACGAGCGCCTCGGCATCGTCGGGGCGGTCGTTGCGCCCATCGAGGAGCACCACTTCGTAGGTCACTTCGCGTCCCTTCTGCCCGAAGTAGCGATGCGCTGCCGTGACGATGTCGCGCACCGGGTGGCTAGCGGTCGGTACCAGTTGTCGCCGTAGCGCGTCGTCAGCCGCGTGCAAGGACACCGCGAGGTTGTAGGAGGGATCGGCCGCGGCGAAGCGCTCCATCTGGCGCGGGTAGCCCGACGTGCTCACGGTGATGCGGCGCGCGCCCATCCCGATGCCGTCCTGGTCGTGGATCCGTTGCAGGGCGGGCAACAGCGCGTCCAAGTTGAGCATCGGTTCTCCCATGCCCATGACGACGAGGTTCGTGAGCCGGCGGCCGTCGGTCAGGCGGCCCTTCGCGACCAGCACCTGCTCGACGATCTCGGCGGTCGTGAGGTTGCGCTTCACGCCGTTCATGCCCGACGCGCAGAAGACGCAGGCCACCGGGCAGCCGACCTGCGTCGAGATGCAGAGAGTCGTTCGCTCGCCGTCCGGGATGATCACGCACTCCACCGTTTCCCCGTCGCCGAGCCCGATCAGCAGCTTCTCGGTTCCGTCGCTGGCGAGGTCGACATGCTTCACGTCGGTCGTGCGCACCGCGAATCTGTGTGCGAGCTTCTGCCGAAGCGGTCCCGGGACGTTCGTCATCCGGTCGAAGCGGTCGGCGCCGTGGTGCCACAGCCAGTGGGCGATCTGGCGCGACTGGAACGGCTTTCCTCCGGCGTCGACGACGGCGTCGTGCAGGGCACGATCCGAGAGTTCGGTCAACGCCTGCATGCCGACGCCGCGGTCAGGCGGTCTCGCGCTTTCGCCGCTGCGGCTCGCCGTCCTTGGCGCCGAGGCGCTCGTGCACGAAGTCGGCGGTGATCACGACCCGCTCGCCCTTGCGAGTTCCGATCTCGAATCGCAGGTCGAGCAGGAGCTGCTCGAACATCGATCGAAGCGAGCGAACACCGGTCTCCCGGGTCATGGCCTGGTCGGCGAGCGCTCCCAGCGCTTCATCCGTGAATTCGAGCTGGCAACCGTCCATCTCGAACTCGGCCTTCTTCTGCTTGACCAGCGCGTTCTTCGGCTGGGTCATCACGGACAGGATCTCTTCACGAGTCAGCGAACGCATCGGCACGGCCACGGGCAGGCGCCCGACGAACTCGGGGATCATGCCGAAGTCGATCAGATCCTTCTGGTCGAGGTGCGGGATCAGTTTGTCGCGTTCGCGCTGCGTCGTCACCAGGTCGAGGTCGGGGACGTCCACGCCGGCGCCCTGGCCGAAGCCGATCACCTTCTGGCCGAGGCGGCGAGCGATGAATTGCTCGATGCCGGTGAAGGTGCCGCCGCAGATGAACAGGATGTGCTCCGTGTTCACCTGGATGTAGCTCTGCTCCGGGTGCTTCCGGCCGCCCTGCGGTGGCACGTTTGCAATGGTGCCCTCGAGGATCTTCAACAGCGCCTGCTGCACACCTTCGCCGCTCACGTCTCGCGTGATCGAGACGTTGCTCGTCGTGCGACCGATCTTGTCGATCTCGTCGATGTAGATGATCCCCTGCTGCGCTCGCTCGACGTCGAAGTTGGCGTTCTGCAGGAGCCGAAGCAGGATGTTCTCCACGTCTTCACCGACGTAGCCGGCTTCCGTGAGCGTGGTCGCGTCGGCGATCGCGAATGGCACGTCGAGGATCCTCGCCAGCGTCTTCGCAAGCAGCGTCTTGCCCGAGCCGGTCGGGCCGACGAGCAGGATGTTGCTCTTCTCGATCTCGAGGTCGGGGTTGTGGAAGCGCGCGTGCAGGCGTCGGTAGTGCCCGTAGACGGCGACGGCGAGCACCTTCTTGGCCTGCTCCTGACCGACGACGTAGTCGCTGAGGCGCTTGTAGATCTGCTCCGGGGTCGGGACCTTGTCCTTCAGGACGAGATCCTTGACGAAGGTCGGCGAACTGGTGCCACCCTTCTGCTTGCGGTCCTCTTCGCGCAGGATCGTGTTGCAGATCTCGATGCACTCGTTGCAGATGTAGATGCCGGGCGGACCGGAGATCAGGGACTGCACGTGGTGCCGCGACTTCTCGCAGAACGTGCACCGCTCGACGGTCTTGCCCTTGCCTGCCATGTGTCGTGTCGGTCGCGTCGGCGTTCGCACCGACGCGGTGCGGCTGCCGACCGGGAAAGTGTATCAGTGGTCGATGCGCAGCGCAGGTCCGGGACGGCAACCGCGCGGCCGGATCGGCCGCGCGGGCAAGTCACTTGCTGGTCTGCACGATCTCGTCGATCAATCCATAAGCCTTCGCTTCGGCGGGGCCCATGAAGAAATCGCGGTCGCTGTCCTTGCTCACTTCTGCGGCGGGGCGGCTGCAGTGCCGGCCGAGCACTTCGCTGAGGGTCTGCTTCAGGCGCAGGATCTCGTCGGCCTGGATCGAGATGTCGACGGCCGTGCCGCCGACGCCGCCCCAGGGCTGGTGGATCATGATGCGTGAGTGCGGCAGCGCGTGGCGCTTGCCCTTGGTGCCGGCCGCGAGCAGCACGGCGCCCATCGAGGCAGCCTGACCGATGCAGTAGGTGGCCACCGGGCACTGCACGAACTGCATCGTGTCGTAGATCGCGAGTCCCGCGGTGACGCTGCCGCCGGGCGTGTTCAGGAACAGGTTGATGTCCTGGCTCTTGTTCTCCTTCTGCAGGAACAGGAGCTGGGCGATCACCGAGTTCGCGACGCCGTCGTCGATCGGCGATCCGATGAAGACGATCCGGTCTTCGAGCAGGCGGCTGTAGATGTCGTACTGCCGTTCGCCGCGACCGGTCTTCTCGATGACGAACGGGATGATGTAGTCGTTCGCGATGCTCATGGCTCGAAGCTGTGCCTGTGGGACCTGGGGTTCGTCGCGGCGGGGGCCCCGAGCGGGCACGGCTGCGACTTCGATCAACTGTCCTTCTTATCGACGATCTTCGCGTTCTCTCTGAGGAATTCGCGCACCTTGCGTTCGAGGAGCGCGAGGCGGAGTTCGCCGAGGCGGTTCTCCTTCTCCAGATGCTCCCGAACCTGGGCGGCCGTGATGGTTCCCTGGGTGCTGTTCGCGGCGGCGATCGCGTGCAGTTCGCCCTCCATGTCGTTCTCCGTCACGAAGAGCTTCTGCTGCTTGGCCACCGCTTCGATCAGGAAGAAGAGGCGGACTCGGCGAAGTGCGTCTTGATGGGCCTCGCTCTTCGATTCTTCCAGCTTCTTCTTCACGTCCTCCTCGGTGGCGCCCGACTGCGTCAGTCGTTGCTCGAAGGACGCCAGGGCCGCACGCTCCTGTTCTTCCACGAGTGACGGCGGCAGCGGGATGTCGTTCTTCTCCATCAACTGCTGGAGGCACTGCTCCTCCTGGTTCTGCCGACCGATGCGCGTCTTCTCGGCAGTGATCCGTCCCTTCAGGTCCGCGCGCAGGCTCGCCAGGTCGGCGAACTCGAGCGACTTGGCGAGTTCGTCGTCGATCGGAGGCGGCGACACTCGCAGGATCTCCTGGGCCTCGACGCGCACCTTGCCGGGCTTGCCGCGCACGGCCTGCTTCTCGAAGGTGTCCGGGAACGTGATCGGGATCTCGACGGTCTTGCCGGGCAACGCGCCGATCAGCGCGGCCGTGTAGGCGGCCTCCTCGGTGCCGTGGATCGGGACCCGCGTGTTCAGCTGCACACCCTTCCGCGCGTGCACCACGGTCCCGTTCTCGTCGAGGAAGCTCGTGTCGCCCTTCACGAAGTCGCCGTCCTGTGCGGCGTCGTCGGCCTTGCGGATCGAACGCTTCTGGTGCGCAACCTCCTTCAGCGCGTTGTCGATGTCGGCATCCGTCGCCTCGGGCTCGTATGCGGCGGCTTCGAGCTGCTTCACGCCCTTCAGTTCGAACGCGGGGCGGACGTCGATCTTCGCGACGAAGTGCAGAGCGGCTCCGGGCTTCACTTCGAGCTTCTCGAAGTCGTCGATCGCGATCCGCCCGACTGGCACGATCTCCTTCGTGCGGCAGGCCTCACCGAAGAACCGGTTCAGCATCTGCTCCTTTGCCTCGGCGAGGATGGCGGCGCCGAACTTCTTCTGGATGAGGTCCAGGGGCACCTTCCCCGGCCGGAAGCCCTTGATCTGGACCTGCTGGCGCGCGGACTCGTACATCCGGTCGAGGTGCTCGTCGACGAGCGCCGGCGGGACCGTGATCTGAAGTGAGCGGCTGCAAGGGCCGGTCTCGGCTACCTGGACTTCCATGGGTGTCGATGCGTTCGGGGGCGCGCGGGTGCCCGCGAGAATGGCTTCGCGGCGCAGCGTTCCGGGCGTGGGAAAAGGGCGAGGATCTTCGCGGTCGCGCTGGGCCCGGTCAAGGCGACACGTGGCCGGGGGCGATCTCGCAGATCACTTCGGCGGGGCGTCCTTGGCGAGGCTCTGCAGGAAGGACCGGATCTTGTCCTGCTGCAGCGCTTCCTGGACGACCGGGTCCTCGAGCCCGATCGCCTCGATCTCCGGCGCAGTCATGCCCGATGCCTTCATCGCCTTGGTCGCGTTCGCGACCTTCTTGCGGCGGATCTCTGCACGGATCATCCCGACGTAGGCGCGGCGCGTCATGGCGAGCCCGCCGTCGCTGAACTCGAGAACCTTCTCGAAGTCCGCGATCGCGTCGCCGTACTCCTCGATGGCGAACGCGAGGTTGGCGCGCTGCTCGTACAGAGCCGATTCCCTCTTTCGCTGCGGCTTGCGCAGTTGTTCGTTCAGGATCCGCTGCAGCTTCGTCACCCCCTGGCGGTCGCCGAGGCTGCGGAGCGTGACGGCGGCCTGCACGGTGAGTGCGCTCGTCTCGCCGGAGTCGATCAGATCGTGCAGGCGTCGGCTCGTCGGCTCGTGGTCGCGAGGCGCGACCGTCGCCAGGACCTGGACGAGGCGGCGGCGGTCCTGCCAGTCGAGGCGCTCCGGGTCGAGCAGCGGCAACAGCGCCCGAGCGGCGGAGTCGTGTTCGCGGACCGCGGCCGCGAAATACTCGACGTAGTTCGGCAGGAGGCGGGCGTCCCTCTCGTTCGCCAGCGCCTGGATCACGGTCTCGACCACTTGGGGAGGGTGTGCGGCGACCAGGTAAGCGAGCACGTCGTCACGCAGGGCGCGGTCGCTCGAGCCGAGAGCGGTGACGACCTTCGCCGCCGGCCCGGCCGCCTTCTGCAGGCGAAGGGCGCGCAGGGTGAGTCGGTATTCCTCGCCGCTCGTGCGACCGATCAGGTCGGTCAACAGGTCGATCGCCTGGGGTGTCGCGGCGTGACCGAGCAGGTTGATGGCTTCGATCCGTGCGACCTCGTTGCCGCTGGCGACGAGTTCGGCGAGTGCGTCGACGAAGGACGCCGGGTCGAGGCGTTCGAGGACTCGGCGGCTGTTGGCCGCGAGGTTGCGACCGGAATCGCCCGCGGAGGCCGGCTGCAGGCGCTCGAGGAGCACTGGCACGAGGGCATCTCCGATCGCGGCGACTTCGGCGATGCGGCGGTCGAGGAAATCCTGGTTCTCGCGATATGCCAGTGACAGGTCCGCGAGGAACGGCTGCAACATCGCGAGTTGCTTCGGACGACTCCGTTCCGCGCGATCCCGGGCCAGCTGTACCAGTCCGGCAAGGGTCACCTGGGCCGGCAGCGTCGCGGGCAGGGCCGCCGGCAGCAGGGTCGGGAGCAGGGCCATCACGAAGCGTCTCCGCATGGCGCGCAGTCTAGCCGCGGTGGCGTCGATGTCAGTGCTCCGGTGCGGCGTTCCAGTGCCTGGCCGCGCCGGGCCGATGCT
Organism: Planctomycetota bacterium; assembly: GCA_016794565.1. Classification (GTDB taxonomy): domain Bacteria; phylum Planctomycetota; class UBA1135; order UBA1135; family UBA2386; genus JAEUHQ01. The sequence continues at coordinate 14,941 of JAEUHQ010000093.1, forward strand.
CGGTCCATGTGGACCTACGTCCTGCGCCATCGCCTCCTGCTCCGCGCCATCTATTCGCGGTCGGCTCCGGTCGTCGACTGACGAGCGGGGGGCAGCCTGGCCCGTGTGCCGGCTCGCTCCCTCTTGTGTCGTGCGCTCGGGTCGCTAAGCGATTCGTTCGTGCAGCGCGACTACGACGTCCTCGTGGTGGGTGGCGGCCACGCCGGCGTGGAGGCGGCGACGGCGGCGGCGCGCCTCGGGTGCCGCACTGCGATGGTGGTCCTCGACCCGGCTGCGATCGGTCGCATGTCGTGCAACCCCGCGATCGGCGGCCTCGCGAAGGGGCAACTCGTCCGCGAAGTCGATGCCCTCGGCGGTGAGATGGGCGCCGTCACCGACGCCACTGGCATCCAGTTCCGGATGCTGAACACCAGCAAGGGACCTGCGGTTCGTTCGCCGCGCGCCCAATGCGATCGCGACGCCTACAATCGCACGATGGTGGCGCGAGTGCTGCGCCACGCGAACCTGGACGTGCTCGCGGCCGAAGCGGTCGCGGTGCGTGCCTCCGCCGACGGCTCCCGCGTTCGTGGCGTCGAGCTCGCGGATGCCACCGTGGTCGAGGCCGCGGCGGTGGTGCTGACGACGGGCACGTTTCTCGGCGGGCGCCTGTTCGCCGGTGCATGGGACGCTCCCGGTGGCCGGTACGGCGAGCCTGCGGTGACGAGCCTCGCCGCTTCGTTGCGTACGTTCGGCATCCGGCTCGGGCGCCACAAGACCGGCACGCCGCCGCGGCTCCACCGCGATTCGATCGACACGACCCGCCTCGAGCCGCAGCTCGGCGACGATCCGCCGCAGCCGTTCTCCTTCCGCACGAAGAATCTCGATGTCGCGCAGATGCCGTGCTGGCTCACACACACGACCGAGGCGACCCACGCGATCATCCGAGCGAATGCCCACCACTCGCCGATGTTCCAGCGCCGCATCGTGGGCGTGGGGCCGCGCTACTGCCCGAGTGTCGAGGACAAGGTGGTGCGCTTCGCCGAGCAGCCGTCGCATCCGGTCTTCCTGGAGCCGGAGGGGCGTGACTCGATCGAGGTCTACCCGAACGGCGTCAGCACCAGTCTGCCCGCCGAAGTGCAGGTCGAGTTCCTGCGCACGATCCCAGGCCTCGAGAGCGTCGAGGTGCTGCGGCCGGGCTACGCCGTCGAGTACGAGTACGTCCTCACGGACCAGATTCGCGGCGACCTGCAGATCGCGTCGCTGCGCGGTCTCTTCGCTGCGGGGCAGATCAACGGCACGAGCGGCTACGAAGAAGCGGCGGGCCAGGGCCTCGTCGCCGGGCTCAACGCAGCCCGCTTCGCACGGGGCGAGCCGTCCTTCGTCTTCGATCGTGCCACCGCCTACCTGGGCGTGATGGTGGACGACCTCTGCCGCGTGAACCCGGTCGAGCCGTACCGGATGTTCACGAGTCGCGCCGAGTTTCGCCTCCTCCTGCGGAGCGACAACGCGGATCGTCGTCTCGTTCCTCTCGGCGAACGCCTCGGGCTCGTCACCAAGGACGCCGCGGACGCAGTGCGCGAAAAGGAGGCTCGCATCCTCGTCGCGCGAAGGTGGCTCGACACCGCGCGGCGCGAGGGCCGCTCGCTCACCGAATGGCTGCGTCGACCCGAGGTCGGCGTCGGCGACGTGCTCGCCTTCGACGCGACCTTCGCCGCCATGGCGCTGTCGCCGGCGGAACTCGCCGAGGTCGAGGCCGAAGTGAAGTACGCGGGCTACATCGAACGGCAGGCGATGGAGGTCGAGCGCATGAAGCGCATGGAGGCGCGCCACATCCCGCCCGGCTTCGACTACGCGGCGGTGACCGGGCTGAGCAACGAAGCGCGCACGCGTCTCTCGGAGCGTCGGCCGCTCACGCTCGGCGAGGCGTCGCGGCTGCCCGCGGTGCGCCAGTCCGATCTGCAACTGCTGCTCGTCGTTCTCGGCCGGTGACCGCGGTCACATCTGCAGCACGGCCTTCACCAGCGCTTCCGTGTCGGCGTGCGGGGTGGTTGCGCTGCGGCGGGCCTTGTCGACCTTCTCGCGCGCGTCCTTCTCGGAGTAGCCGAGCGTGATGAGTGCGGCGACCGCGTCGTCCGCGGACTGCGACGGCAGCGGCCTGCCAGCCGGGTCGCCCGTGCCGAGGTCGAGCTTGTGCACGGCGTCGCGGAGTTCGAGGCAGAGGCGTTCCGCGGTCTTCTGGCCCACACCCTTCACGCGCTTCAGCGCCTCTGCGTCGCCTTCCCCGATGGCGCTCGCGAGATCGGCGGGGGAGTGGACGCTGAGCAGCGCCAGTGCGATCGACGGCCCGACGTTCGTGACGCCGAGCAGGCGACGCGCGAGGTCCCGTTCGGCGCGCGTCGCGAAGCCGAGCAACGAGGGCGTGCCGTCGACGACGTGCAGGATCGTGAACAGCTGGCACGACGAGCCGACCTGGAGCTGGCTCGCGGTCGTCAGCGACACCCGGCACTCGTAGCCGACGCCCCCGCAGCGCAGCACCGCGCGCGAGGGGTGGCGTTCGACGACCTCGCCGACCAGGTGGTCGTACATCGCGAACGAAGGCGCGGATCAGCCGCGCAGGGACAGCCCGAACTCGTCGAGCTTCGTCTTGATCTCGTTGAGCGAGGTCTGGCCGAAGTTGGGGCACGCGAGCAACTCGGCCTCCGTCTTCTGCGCGAGATCGCCGATCGTGCGGATCTTGAGCAGGTCGACGATGCGGCGGCTGCGCACGGACAGGTCGAGTTCGCTGATCGGGCGCCGGGTCGGATCCGGGTTGTTCGGGTCCGGCTGCTCCTCGAGACGCATCTGCGGTTCGGTCGCTTCGCCGAGGTCCTTGCTCATCAGCTCGTCGGCCGTCATGCCGAGCCGGAGTCCCTTGTTCTTCAGGATCTCCTTGATCTCCGTGAGCGACGTCTCGCCGAAGTTCTTGTAGCTGAGCAACTCGGCCTCGGTCTTCTTGACCAGGTCGCCGAGCGTCTTGATGTTCATCTTCGCGAGGCAGTTGCGGCTCCGGACCGACAGCTCGAAGTCGTTGATCGGGGTGCGCAGCAGCTTGTTCCGCTTGTCGTCGCGGCGCTCCTGGTCCTCGTCGTAGTACATGTTGAGCGCGGCGGCGGCATCGCGGCGATACAGGCGCGCGCGCGAGTTGTCCGGATTCGCCTGCAGCGCGAGGTCGAAGCACTGCATCGCGCGGCGGTAGTTGCCCATGTCTTCGTACAGCACGCCGAGGTTCACGACGCAGGCGACGTTCACCGGCGGGGACATGAGAGCGCGTTCGTACAGTTCGCGCGCTTCCTCGTCTTCGCCGCGCAGGTCGACGTTCACCGCGAGGCGGAAGAGGGCCTGCTTGTGGTTGCCGTCGATCGCGAGCACGTCGTCGTAGGAGGCGATCGCCTGCTCGGTCTCGCGCGCGAGTTCGTGCACGCGGCCGGCGAAGTACTTGCGGTCCGCCTCCCCGAGCATCGCAGAGAGCTTGACCATGTCCTTGGCGATGCGCTCGCCGTCGCCGATCGCGTCGAGGGCGCGCAGCCAGGCGATCGCCTGTGCGGCATCGGACTCGCGCTTGGGCAGGAGCTTGGCAGCCTCGTCGATCGCGCCCAGTGCCGCGTGGCTGCTCGCGAGGCACAGCGCGACGACGGGGTTCGCCTTGTCGGTGGACAGCAGCGGGACCGCCTCGGCGTGACGGCCGAGCGCCCAGAGTGCGACGCCGCGGGCGGTGCCCTTGGCGCGCGGATCGGTCAACCACTCGCGGAGCTGATCGACGGAGTCCACCGACCCGAACACCGCCGCCTTGAACGCGTCCAGTTTCGCGGAGGTGATGTCTCCGGCCAGAAGGGAGGATGGGTCGAGCGAAGGGAGGGGGTCTTTCGTGACCGTGTCCGTCATCGATGTTCCTGCGAGGCGCTGACCGCGCGGCGGTTCCCGGCGCGTTTGCGCGCTGCGGGGCCGAGCGGTGGAAAAGGGCGGGGAGAGTAGGAGCAGGCCCCCCGCCGGGTCAAGCGACGCGGCCGGTCGGAGCGGTGCGTCGAGCCTCCTGGTAGACCGCGACGAGGTCGTCGGCCATCGGGCGGAACCCGCGGGCGCGGCACCGCGCGGCCGTCGCCATGCGTTGCACGCGGGCCCGGTCGCGAGCCAGGTCCACGATCGCGGCGGCCCAGGCATCGACGTCGCCGGGCGGCAGGACGAGCCCTTCCCGCCCGTGTTCGACGGAGTCCTGCAGGCCACCGATCCGGCTGCACAGCACCGGTCGCCCGGCCGCGAGCGCCTCGCGCACGGTGAGCCCGAACGCCTCCCGCCACAGGGCCGGCGCCGCGAGAACGTCGATCGCCGCGAGGATCTTCGGCAGGGCTGCGAGGTCGTAGGGGCCGTGCAGTTCGACGCCGGCCCCCGGTCGGAGGGCGAACAGGCACCGGGTCAGGTAGCCCTCGTCGCCGTGGTAGGGGACGACGTTCCCGTGCACTCGCAGCGTCGCGGTGCCAGCCGGCAGCCGCTGCAGGGCCGCGATCAGGACGTGCAGGCCTTTGCTCGGCATCACGGTGCCGAGATACCCGAGGCGCAGCGGGCCCGGGCCGCAGGGCGGGAGTTCGAGGCCGGCGAGGGCCTCCGTGTCGACGCCGTTCTCGACGACGGTGAAGCGAGCCGCCGGGACGCCGAGCGCCACGAACGGTGGGATCACGCGTGCGCTGGGTACGACGAGGCGCTGCGGCAGCGCGAGCGCGCGCAAGGCCCGCTCGTGGATGCGTGCGACCGCGGCATCGCGATTTCCCTCGTGCAGCCAGTGCGGGAACGTGGACTGCAGGCAGTCGGCGCAGCGCGGCGGGGCGGCCGTCTCGCAGAGTTCTTCGCGGCGGTGGAACATCTGTCCGCGTGGGCAGAACATCCAGTAGTCGTGCAGCGTGAGCACGGTCGGGATGCCTGCGGTGGCGAGTTCCCCGAGCGCGTCGGTCGACATGCCGGTGAGGTGGTGCACGTGAGCCACGTCGAACGGCGCGCCCGCCGCCCTGCGTTCGGCGACGAAGCGCGCGAGCGCCGATGCCATCGGCGGGCAGGTGTAGGTGGCGTCGAGAGAGTCCACGCCTTCCCATCGGTACGCGACACGGGCGATGCGCGGGTTGGCCGCCGTCTGCATGCGCCATTCGCCCTGCGGCACGCCGGGCAGGGTTGCGCGCGCGAACACTTCGACGTCGTGGCCGATCGCCGCGAGTGCGCCGGCGAGTCCGCTCACGTGCTGCTCCACGCCGCCGAGGCTGTCCGGCGGCATGCCATGGCACACGAGCAGGATGCGCATGCTCGCACGATGCCTGCTTGCGCGGGCACGGTCAACGCGCGGTCGACGTGGTGCTGCGGGGGCGCCGTCTTCGAGTTTGACCGATCGTGCGGCCGCCGCTACGCTCCCCGCCCCGCAATCCGGGCCGGCCGCGAAGAAGCTCGCGCCGGACTGCACGAGACACGCCATGAAGCTCAAGGTCCGCCGTTCGAAGGTGAAGCGCCTCAAGAAGGTCGGCTTCCGCACCCGCAGCAAGACCGCCGGTGGCCGCAAGGTCATCAAGCGGAAGATCAAGCGCTCGGGCAAGTTCCGCGTCGGCTGATCGTCCCGT
>JAEUHQ010000154.1 GCA_016794565.1 Planctomycetota bacterium
GCGGCCGCGGCCCTCGGCGCTGCGCCCGTCGCGCAGCTCGGCGCGGACGCGGAACTCCTGCTCGTGCTGGAGCCCGATCGTCTCGACGAGCTCGTACTTCGGCTGGCCGATCTTGTGGTGCTGGCACCAGTGGAGGAGCGCCGTCTTGGTGTCCTTGCTGCGCGGCTCTGCGGGCTCTCCGCCGCGGCCCTTCGGCAGCACGTGGCGGCGAACGAATGCACGCGCCTTCGTGACGCCGCCGTCGAGCAGGATCGCGCCGATCACTGCTTCGACGAGATCGGCGAGGATGCGTTCGCCCTGGCGCTCCGACTCGCGCAGTCCCTTGCCGGAGAGCAGGTGGTTCTGCAGGTCGAGGCGGCGGCAGACGGCGGCGAGCGGCCCGCGGCTCACGATGCGCGCCCGCGTCTCGGTGAGCGCCCCTTCGGGCACCTCGTCGTGCGCGCGGAACAGCCAGTCTGCGACCGCGAAGTTGAGGAAGGCGTCGCCGAGGAACTCGAGGCGCTCGTAGCTCTTCTTGCCCTCGTTGCCGAGCGACGAGTGCGACAGCGCGCGATCGAGCAGGCCGAGGTCCACGAACCGGTGGCCGAGGCGCTCGGCCAGGGCGGCGAGCGTCTTCTTGCGGGCGTCTTCCTCGAGCGAGGGTCCGGGCATGGCGGGCGGACCGCGGAGGGTAGTGGCGTCGCCGGCGCATCTCCACCGCGAGCCACGGGAGTTCTGCGCCGCGCATCCGTGTGCGGGACCCGTGCGGTTCGCCGGCTCGCGGTATGTTCCGGCCGCCCATGCACCCGCAGCTGCCACCTGCGATCGCCGCGCGTTTCCGCGTCGAAGGGGTCCTCACCGACACGCCCTTCGAGGTCACGTTGCGTGCGTTCGACGAAGTGCTGCAGCGGCCGGTCGTGCTGAAGCTGCCGGCGCGCGAAGCGGCCGCGCACTGGACGGCGCCGGTGCGCGAACGGCTGCTCCGCGAGGCGCGGGCGCTGGCCCGCATCCGCCACACGGGTGTGGCTGCGATCCTCGACGTCGTCGAGACGGCCGACGGGCCGCTGCTCGTGCTCGAGGCGAACGAAGGCGAGCTGCTCGCCGATCGGTTGCGCGACGGCGCGCTCGCCGAGACCGCGACGGTCGCGCTCGGGATCGCGATCGGCGAAGCGCTGGCCCAGGTGCACGCGGAGGGCGTGGTGCATCGCGCGGTGGGGCCGTCGACGATCCGGCTTCTCGCCAGCGGCTCGGCGCGGCTCGGCGCGTTCACGTTCGCGAAGGAGTTCGGCCCGCGCGACCTCGGCACGTCGTTGCACCACCGTGCGGCCGGGACCGGACCGTTCGCCGCCGCGGGGCCGGACTACTCGGCGCCGGAGCAGGTCGCGGGCCGCGCCGCCGATCCCCGCGCCGACGTCTTCGCGCTCGGCTGCACTCTCTACCAATGCGTCGTCGGTCGCGAGCCCTCGTTCGTCGACGGCACACAGATCGAACTCGGCGCCCTGCGCACGAAGCAGCCGCGCGTCGATCCCCGCCTCGTCGAAGTGATCCGCACGTGCACGCTGTTCGCGAAGACCGCGCGCTTCTCGACGGCGGCGGACGTCGTGGCGGCGCTGCGTCGGATCGACGGCACGGAGCGGCGGGGTGCGGCTTCGTGGTCGCCGGGAAGACGAGGCGTGCTCCTCCTGGCGGCCGCCGGACTCGTCGCGATCGGCGGCGCGTGGCTCGGGCCGTGGTCGCGCGCGGCGACGGGAGCGGACGGCGGGCGCAGTGACGGCGGCCAACGCGATCCGCGCTACACGCGCGAGTTCTCGGCCGAATACCGCAACGTGCACGGCTTGTTCGTCGGCATCGACGACTACCGCGGCACCGGGATGCACGATCTCGCGAACCCCGTGCACGAGATCGAGACCGTCGCTGCGCAGTTGCGGGCGAACGACGCCGCGTGGAAGCGCGACGGGGCCCAGGTCCTGCTCTGCGACACGTCGGCGAGCGACGCGGCGATCCGGCGCGAGTTGCAGCGCTTGCGCGGCGTCGGGACCGACGATGCGGTGCTCGTGTGGCTCGCGGGCCACGGCGTGCGGCAAGGCCGTTCGTTCGGGTTCTGCGCCCGCGACATGCGCGGTCCGTTGGAAGGCGGCAGTGGCTACCTGCGCTCCGCCGAGATCTGGACGTTCCTCGACGAATGCCCGGCGAAGCACGTGCTCGTGGTCCTCGACTGTTGCCACTCCGGAGCCGTGCTCGAAGAAGAAGCCGCGGCGGTCCGTCGTGGTCGAGCCGTCGTCGAGCAGGACGTCGTCGCGGCGCACCATCGCCGACTCTTCAGCCGCGAGTTCCTGTGTTCGAGCAGCGCGAACCAGGAAGCGAGCGACGGGCTGGGCCTGTCGCCGTTCTGCGCGCTCGTGCTCGAGGAGCTGCGGCGCCCCGCCACGCGCGAGCGGCCCTACGTCGTCGGGCGGTTCTTGTCGAGCCGCGTCGAGGAAGGCATGGACCATCGGCTCGCGCGCTTCGGTGTGCAGCAGACGGCGCGATTCGCGCAGACCGCGACCGATGCGGGCAGCTTCGTGTTCATGCTGGCGCCGGCCGGCCGGTGACGCGCGCGCTGCCGGCCCGCCCCTGCCGTTGTCCGGCTCGTCCTGCGCCCCGTCGCCGGATCGGTCGCCATGGTCTTGCTTTGACACCGAAGTCCGATACCTGTCGTGCCATGCACGCTCTTCGGCTCGGGGTCGGCCTCCTCGCACTCGTCGCGGGCTTGCGTGCACAGGCGGTCCACGTCGTCGGCGCGGGCGGGTTCTCCAGCATCGACGCGGCACTCGCGGCCTCGTCGCCGGGCGACGTGATCGACGTGCAGGCCGGGACGTGGCCGAGGTTCACCGCGGGGATCGGCGTCGTGATCCGCGGTGCATCGGGCGCGAACGTGCAGGGTGTCAGCGTCAGCGTCGCGGCGGTGCCACCGGGCCAGACGCTGCACCTGGTCGGACTGCAAATCGCCGGTCTCGCGGTGATCGGTGGCACGGTGACCATCGACAGTTGCCAGGTGCGGCCGTTCCCGAGCGCGACGACGGAAGCCGCGCTCACGGTGGTCGGTGGTCGGGTGCACGTGCAGGGGTGCGACGTGACCGGTGCGTGGTCCGCGACGGCGCTGCCGCAGGTCGCGGCGATGAGGTGCGCGGCGAACGCGGTCGTGACCGCGATCGACAGCCAGTTCCTCGGCGGCGGTTCCGCGACGGTGTACTTCCCCGTCGCCGCGCCGGGCATCGACCTCGACCACGCGCTCTTCGAAGGCAGTCACGTCGTGGTGCGCGGCGGCTCGAGCGTCGGGGCGATCCTGGCGGCGAACGCGCTTCGCTCCGTCGCGAGCACCGTGTGGATCAGCGACTCCACCCTGCAGGGCGGCACCGAGCCGTGGGGGACCGAGTGCTGGCTCGATCCCTGGGTGTCACCCGGCGGCAACCCCGGTCGCGTGGTGCGCAGCACGCTCGTCCCCGCCGCGTGTTCGAGCGCGGTGCCGACGAACGGATCGCTGCTCGGCGTCCATCGTGTCGCGCCGTTGTCGAGCCCGGGTCCGGTGACGCTCGCCTTCACCGCCGATCCGAACGAACTCGTGGCCGTCGTGTTCGGCGTCGCGACGGGCTTCGCGGACGTGCCGGGCATCGAGCAGCCCGTGCTGGTCGATCTCGCGGGCATCGCGGTGCTCGATCTCCTGCTCGCCGATGCCGCCGGCAATGCGAACGGCGCGTGGACGATGCCGCCCGGCTTCACCGGCACGACGGTCTGGCTGCAAGGCATCGCGATCGGCGCCGGCGCCTGGCAACCGAGTCCGTTGGCCGGCGGTGTGATCCGGTAGCGCGGCGGCCGCGGCGATCAGACCGTCTCGCGGCTGCGTTCGTTGCGCTTCCGGTCGGTCTCCTTCAGCCAGACCTTGCGGAGGCGGATGTTCTTGCTGGTGACCTCGACGAGTTCGTCGTCGCCGACGTACTCGAGCGCGTCCTCGACGCCGAACGAGCGCGGCGGCGGCATCTTGACGAACGTCTCCTTGTTGGAGCTGCGGATGTTCGTCGCCTTCTTCTCGCGCACGACGTTGACGACGAGGTCATTGTCCTTGCAGTGCTCGCCGACGACCATGCCTTCGTAGACCTCGGCGCCCTCGGGCACGAAGAACACGCCGCGGTCGCGCAGGCCGTCGAGTGCATAGAACGTCGTCTGGCCCTGCGCCATCGACACGAGCACGCCCGCCGTGCGTTCTTCGATCGGACCACGGTACGTGCCGTAGCCGTGGAAGACGTGGTGCATCGTGGCCTGGCCCTGCGTCGCGTTGAGCAGGCGGCTGCGCACGCCGATCAGGCCGCGCGCGGGCACCGTGAACTCGAGCCGCGTGAAGGACCCCTTGCGGTCCATCTTCAACAGCTCCGCCTTCCGCGTACCGAGGATCTCGATCACCTTGCCGACGGCATCCGCCGGCGCGTCGACCGTGAGGTACTCGATCGGCTCCTGCTTCTCGCCGCTCACGTCCTTGAACAGGACCTGCGGCTTCATCACCGCGAACTCGTAGCCTTCACGGCGCATCGTCTCGAGCAGGAAGCCGAGGTGCATGACGCCGCGGCCCGACAGCTTGAAACTGTCCGCGGTCTCGCCCTGTTCGACGCGCAGCGCGACGTTGACGCGCAGTTCCTTCTCGAGGCGTTCGCGGAGGTGGCGCGACGTCAGGAACTTGCCGCCGTCCTTGCCGGCGAACGGCGAGTCGTTGACGCGCATCACGATCGTCATCGTGGGCTCGTCGATCGCGATGATCGGCATCGCCTCGGGGCGGTCGATGGCCGCGATCGTGTCGCCGATCTCGATGTTCTCGACGCCGTAGATGCCGCACAGGTCGCCTGCTTCGACCTCCTTCGTCTCCTCTCGCGAAAGCCCGATGAAGCGGTAGACGCCGCGCACGTTCACTTCCTTCTGCGTGCCGTTGCGCGACAAGTGCACGACGCGTTCGGCGCCCTTCATGCGGCCGCGGTGCACGCGGCCGATCGCGATCCGGCCGACGTAGTCGCTCCAGTCGAGCGTCGTGACGCGGAACTGCAGCGGTTCGTTCGGGTCGTCCTTCGGCGCCGGGATGCGGTTCACGATCGCGTCGAACAGGCTCTGCAGGTTCTTGCCTTCGCCGCCTGCCTGCGCCGCGGCGAGATCCGACGTCATCCAGCCCTGACGGCCCGAGCCGTAGAAGACGGGGAACTCGAGCGCCTCCTCGTCGGCGTCGAGATCGATGAAGAGGTCGAAGACCTCGTTCACGACCTCTTGCGGCCGCGCGTCGGGCTTGTCGACCTTGTTGACGACGACGATCGGCTTCAGGTGGTGGCTGAACGCCTTCTGCAGCACGAAGCGCGTCTGCGGCATCGGGCCCTCGGCCGCGTCGACCAGGAGCAGCACGCCGTCCGCCATCGACAACACGCGCTCGACCTCGCCGCCGAAGTCCGCGTGGCCCGGCGTGTCGATGATGTTGATGCGCGTGCCCTGGTAGGTGACCACCGTGTTCTTCGCGAGAATGGTGATGCCGCGCTCCTTCTCGAGCTCGTTGCTGTCCATCACGCACTCGCCGACGGACTGGTTCTCGCGGAACGTGCCGGTCTGGCGCAGCAGGCCGTCGACGAGCGTGGTCTTGCCGTGGTCGACGTGGGCGATGATGGCGACGTTGCGGATGTTCTGGGCCATGTGCGGCGGGCGATCGGGGCGCGTGGGCGCCGTTCGGGGGGCGAGGATTGTCGCCAACGGCGCATGCGGGTCAACCGGGGAACGGCATCCTCGAGCGGATAGAGTGCCGCGCCGATGCAGGCGGGCGTTCCGAAGCGACGGCGGTGGTGGCGACGGATCGCCGTTGGCGCGCTGGTGCTCACGCTCGTCGCGGGAGCGATGCACGAACACGTCGTGCGGAGTGCGGCGCACGCGATCTTCACGATCGACGCCGTCGCGCCCGCCGACTGCATCGTCGTGCCCGGTGCGCGCATCCTGCCGGACGGACGCCCGTACCACCTGCTCGAAGACCGGCTCGCGACGGCGCACGAACTCTTCGTGCGCGGCAAGGCGCCGTGCATCCTGCTGAGCGGTCGCGGCGGTGCCGGCATCGCGGAGGACGAGGTGGCATCGATGCGGCGCTGGCTCGCCTCGCGCGGCGTGCCCGATGCGGCGATGCGCGACGACCCGCTCGGCCTGCGCACGATCGACACGATGCGCCGGTGCCGCACCGACTTCGGGATGCGATCGGCGATCGTCGTCACGAACCCGTTCCACGTGCCGCGCGCGGTGTTCCTCGGCGAACACCTCGGCCTCGACGTGCGTGGCGTCGAGGCGCCGTACGGCCGCGACTACTCGGCCGGCACGATGGTGCGGAACCGCGTGCGCGAGGTCTGCGCACGCATCTTCGCGTGGTGCGAGGTCTTCCTCGGCGGTGCCGCGAGCTGACGATTCAGGCGGTGCCGGCCACTTCCCGATGCCGGAAGAAGATCGCCGGATTCGCATCGCTCGTGTGGATGCGGTCGGAGATCCGCAGCGTGACGCGATGGCCGCGCAGGGCGTTGAGCGCCGAAGGGTTCTTCGCCTTCGCGCAGGTGAACCACGGCACGCCGCGCTTCTGCAGCCAGTCGAGCACGACCGGGCCTTCGCCGTCGAACTTGGCCGGATCGGCATGGTGGAACACGTCGTCGACGCACACGATCGCGCCCGGGCGCACCAGCGGCATGACGTTGGCGAGGTACCACTCGGCGAACTCGGCGCTGTGGTCCGAGTCCATCAGCAGGAAGTCGATCGGTTCGCCGTCGCGCCGCACCTGCTGCCGCGCGTCGCCGAGCACGAGTTCCCAGCGGCCGGCCGCGAGTTCCGCGGGCACGTTGCGCCGTGACGCGTCGATCAGGTCGTACGAAACGAGCCTGCCGTGGCCGTTGTCGCGCAGCGCCGACAGGATCCAGCTCGTCGACCAGCCGTGGAACGGACTGATCTCGACGACGCGGGTCGGCCGTTCGGCGCGCAGCATCAGATACGGGAGCTCGCAGTGTTCGTCGTCACTCTGCGCGAGCATGCGCGGCTCGAGGCCGACCGGACCGGCGAACGGCTGGACCATCCGTGCGGCGACCTTGTGCAGCGGCGAGCGGTTGCGCCACGGCACGCAGCGAGTGCGGTAGAGACGCCGCATCTGCGCGCGCACGACGCGAAGGGCTTCACCGTGCTCGCGGTACAGCTCCAGGATCCAGGGCGTGTCCGGCACTTCCTTCGTTTCCATGGCGGCACGCTACGGCGACCCGCCACGAATGCCATCCCCCGAAGGACGGGTCAGGGCAGTGCCACACCGAGCGGGCGCAGGGCCGCGCAGAGTCGGAGCAGCGGCAGGCCGACGATGGCCGTCCAGTCGGAGCACTCGATGCGATCGAAGAGAGCGATGCCGAGCGCTTCGATCTTGTAGCTGCCGGCGCAGTCGAGCGGCGACTCGGCGGCGACGTAGCGGGCGATTTCGTCGGCACCGAAGGCGCGCATCGTGAGGCGCGTCGTGTCCACGAACTCCGCGACGACGCGGCCGTCCTGCGCGAAGGCCACGGCGGTCAGCAGTTCGTGGGTGCGGCTCTGCAGGCGCTGCAGCTGGGCCTCCGCGTTCGCCGCGGTGCCGGGTTTGTCGAGCAGCGCACCGTCGAGGCACGCACCCTGGTCGCTGCCGATCACGATGGCGCCAGGTCGGCGCCTTGCGACGGCGAGCGCCTTCCTGCGAGCGAGTTCGACGACGACCGCGCGCGGATCGGCGATCGTCGCTTTCACCTGTGCCTCGTCGACGCCGGGCGCTTCGCAGGTGAACGGCACGCGGAGGCGCTCCAGCAGCTGACGGCGGTACGGCGACGTGCTGGCGAGCACGAGGTCTGGCATCGCGGCATTGCAGCGTGCACGCCGTCGGCCTGCGCGCGAAATCCCGCGCGCCGAGCGGAGTTGTCCGGCAGTTCCCTAGACTTCCGGACCCACCATGACGACCCGCTTCTTCCCGTGCGGCGCGATCGCGCTGCTCCTCACCACGTTGTGCAACGGTCTCCCCGCGTCCGTCGCGGCGACGCTCGACACGGCGCTCGTGCCCGTGCCCCAGGAGCCGGGGCCGGCGGCGAAGAAGAAGCCGGTGCGCGTCAACTACGACCTCGCGAAGCAGCTCTTCGGCACCGAGCCGGCGGCGCCGGCCGCGAAGGTCGAATCGAGCAAGGAGAAGGTCGATCTCGGCAAGTCGCTCTACGAAGCGAAGCTCGGCAAGGCGCAGCAGAGCTGCGCGTCGTGCCACGACGTCGCGAAGTACGGGCAGGACGGCGCCGTGCACGACCGCAACACGCTCTCGACCGTGAACGCGGCGCGACACTACGCACAATTCTGGGACGCACGCGCCGCGTCGGTGGAGGACGCCGCGGTGATCGCGCCGAAGAACGGCGTCGAACACGGCGTCGGCGACGAAGCCGAAGTGCTCGCGTCGCTGCAGGCGTCGGCCGACCTCGGCAAGGCGTTCGCGGCGGCGTTCCCCGGCGATGCGAACGCGGTCAGCGTCGCGAACTTCCGGGTCGCCATCGGCGCCTACCTGCGCACGCTCGTGACGAAGTCGAAGTTCGACGCGTACCTCGACGGCGACCAGAAGGCGCTCAGCAACGACGAGAAGCTCGGCCTCAAGCTGTTCATGGACACGGGGTGCATCACGTGCCACACCACGCGCCTGCTCGGCGGCCACATGATCCAGAAGAGCGGCCTGCTGAAGCCGTACCCGACGGAGGACACCGGGCGCATGCGTCTCTCCGGCAGCGAGGCCGACAAGGGCTTCTTCAAGGTGCCGACGTTGCTCAACGTCGAGAAGACGGCGCCGTACTACCACGACGGCAAGGTGGCGACGCTCGAGGACGCTGTGACGCACATGGCCGACATGCAGCTCAACAAGCAGCTGCCGCCCGACGACGTCGCCGCGATCGTCGCGTTCCTGAAGACACTCACGGGGCCGCTGCCGGGCGCGATCGACGCCAGGGACGAGAAGAAGCAGTAGTCGCGCGCGGCGCCGCGGGCCTTCAGCCCACGTGCGCGACCATGCCGGCGTAGACGCCGCGCTTCGCCACGAGCTGCTCGTGCGTGCCGGCCTCGACGACGCGGCCGCGCTCGATCACGAGGATGCGGTCGGCGGCGCGCACAGTGGACAGGCGGTGGGCGACGACCAGTGCGGTGCGGCCGCGCAGCGACTTCTCGAGCGCCTGCTGCAACCGTGCTTCCGAAGCGCTGTCGATGCTCGCGGTCGCTTCGTCGAGCACGAGCACGTCGGGCTCGACGACGAGTGCTCGCGCGAACGCGAGCAGCTGCCGTTCGCCCTGCGAGAACGTGCCGCCGCGTTCTTCGACCTGTGATCCGAGCCCCTGCGGCAGCGCCCGCACGAAGTCGGCGGCGCCGACCGTCTCGAGCGCCCTCCAGACGCGTGCCTCGTCGATCGACGGATCGAACAGGCGCACGTTGTCGAGCACGGTGCCCGTGAAGAGGAACAGGTCCTGCGCGACGAACGCGATGCGGCGGCGCAGGGAACCCGTGTCCAGGTCGCGCACGTCGTCGCCGTCGATGCGCACGGCCCCGCTGGTCACGTCGCGCAGTCGCGACACCAGCGACAGCAGCGTCGTCTTGCCCGCACCGGTCGGTCCGACGACGGCGATCGTCTGGCCCGGCTCGGCCGTGAACGACACGCCGTCGAGCACCTGCGTCCTGCCGTCGTAGCTGAAGCACACGTCGGCGAACTCGATGCGCGCCTTGCCGCGCTTGCCCGTGCGCTTCGCATCGGCCTTCGGCGGCGGGAAGCGCGGTTCACCGAGCAGCTGGAACACGCGTTCGCAGCTCGCGAACGCCGCCTGCAGCACGTTGTACTTCTCGCCCAGCTCCTTCACGGGCCCGGACAGCAGGCCGTAGTAGAGCCAGAACTGCACGAACTGCCCGGGCTGCATCGTGCCCTCGAGCACCGCCGAGCCGCCGAACCACAAGAGGCCGATCGTCGTCGCGCGGAGGGCGAAGTCGACGAGCGCGAAGAAGAGCGAGAAGTGCAGCACCGTGTCGCGCCACGCATCCGACGTCGCGGCGTTGCGTTCGGCGTACTTCGCGGCGGTCGCGGCCTCGCGGCCGAACGCGCGCGTCGTGCGCACACCGCCGATCAGTTCGGTGGTGTAGGCGTTCTGCAGCGCGAGGCGGCCGCGGACCGCGCGGTAGGCGCGCTGCGCGTTGCGGCGGAAGAGCACGCTGATGAGCACGACGATCGGCGTCGTCGCGACCGTGAAGACCGCGAGCTTCACGTCGAGGAAGAACAGTACGACGAGCACGCCGACGATCTTGAGCAGGTCGAAGACCGACTGCAGGACGCCGGTCGCGATCAGTTCGTTCAGGTTCTCGACGTCGCTCGTGACGCGCGTCGTCAGCTTGCCGGCGGTGTTGCGTTCGTGGAACGCGAGTGCGGTGCCGAGCAGGTGGTCGAAGAGATGCCGCCGCACGTCGCGGATCACGCGCTGGCCGTTCCACGCGGTGAGCTGGCCGTAGACGTAGCCGAGCAGCGCGCCGCCGAACGTGGTGCCGAGGAACGCGAACCCGATCCACGTCAGTGACGTGAGTCGCTCGCCCGTCGCGATGTCGTGCGCGCGCATCGGGCCGTCGATCGCGTGACGCAGGAGCCACGGTCCTGCCATCTCGAGCCCGAACGACACGAGGAGGATCGCGAGGCAGCCCGCGAAGCCGCGCCGGTAGGGCCGCACGTACGGCCACAGCTTCTTCACGAAGTCGAGCTGGAAGCGGCCCTCGAGCGCGTCGTCGTGGTAGGGGTCGCTCACGGTGCATCCTCCGAGCCGCGCTCGAGCGCGCGCGCTTCGCTCTGCAAGCGGAAGGCGTGGGCGTAGAGGCCGTGCTGCGCGAGCAGCGCCGCGTGGTCCCCACGTTCGCGGATGCGCCCGCCTTCGAGCACGAGGATCAGGTCGGCGTCGCGCACGACGGAGAGGCGGTGCGTCGCGACGAGCACCGTGCGGCCGCCGCGTGCGCGCTGCAGTCCGCGCAGGATGCGCTGCTCGGTCAGCGGATCGACCGCCGACAGCGTGTCGTCGAGCAGCAGGCCAGGGCGGTCGCTGAGGATCGCGCGCGCCAGCGACACCCGCTGCTTCTGGCCGCCCGACAGCGTCACGCCGCGCTCGCCGACGATCGTGCCGAGGCCTTCGTTGAGCTGCGGCAGGTCCTGGTCGAGCGCCGCGTCGGCGACGGCGGACTCGACCAGGTCGTCGGCGACGGAGTCGTGCGCGAACCCGACGTTCGCGGCGACCGTGTCGGAGAAGAGGAACGGCTCCTGCGGTGCGAGCGCGAAGAGCCGCCGCAGGTGCGCCGGTGCGAGGTCGAGCACGTCGTGGTCGTCGACGAAGACGGTGCCGCGCGGCGGGTCGTAGAAGCGCATCAGCAGCGCCAGCACCGTCGACTTGCCGCTGCCGACCGGGCCGACGAGACCGAGCTTCTGCCCCGGCTCGAGCGTGAACGACACGTCCTGCAGCGACGGCTTCGCGGCGCCCGGGTAGGTGAACGTGAGCCCCTCGACGCGGATGCGGCCCTGCAGGGGCGGCGACGCTCCCGTCTGCGCTTCCGGCTGCACTTCGAAGAGTTCTTCGATGCGGATGCCGGCCGCGTACGCCCGCGGCAGCGTCGCCAGCGTCCATCCGAGGATCTCGAGCGGGAACGTCATCAGGCCGAGGTAGCCCGTGAACTGGAACAGCTGGCCGATCGTGATCGCGCCGTCGATCACCTGGTGGCCGCCGACGATGAGCACGCCGAGCATCACGACGCCGCTCGTCGAGTGCGACATCGCGTGCAGCAGCGAACGCAGGCGCGTCGCACGCAGGTTGGCGAGCAGGTAGCGGCGGTTCTTCGTCGCCATTGCCGCGCGTTCGCGTGCGACGGCGTCGAACTGCTGGACGACCCGGATGCCGGCGAAGTCCTCCTGCGCGCGCTGCGACACGTCGGCGATCGCCTCCTGCGACTTCTTGCTCCACTGGTGGAGGCGCGGCATCAGGAGCCGCATCGCGAGGAACAGCACGGCGAACACCGCGATGCACGACAGCGTGACCGGGACGTCCATCGTCGCCATCAGCCACGTGCCCGCGGGCAGGAGGCACAGTGTGCTGCCGCCGTGCAGCAGCAGCGGGCCCATCACGAAGCGCACGAGTTCGATGTCCTGCGTGAGCCGGCTGATGATGTCGCCGGTGCGCGACCGGTCGAACCATGAAACGGGCAGCTTCTGGAGGTGCGCGACGAGGTCGTTCTTCAGGGCTTGCTCGACGTGCCTCGACGCGTCGATCAGCGTCTTGCGGGACACGTAGCGGCTGGCAGCCTCGACGAGCGCCAGCACCGCGAGCAGCCAGCACGTCTCGCGCAGGCGGTCGGCCGAGCCGCCGGCTTGCAGCTGGTCGAGAGTGTCGCCCAGGAGACGCGGCATCCACAACGTCACGGCGGCGTGCACCGGTACGAGCGCCGTTCCGAAGAGGACGAGCCCGGCGTGGCGGTGCAGCAGGGCGGCAGGACGCCCGAAGGCGCGCGCGAGCGGACGGAACCAGGACAAGGCGCGCAGCATCGACCTTGGCGCCGCGTGTTGCAAATGCCGACGGCAGCGCGCTGCGAGCGTCACCGATCCCGGAACGGGACCGCGGCCATGGATCGGCACCACCGGGGAGACCCCGAATGCCGATAGCGCCGAGCAACCATGCCGAGGCCCGAACTCTCCCTGGAGACCAAGCCCATGCGATCTTCTCCTGTTCGCCAAGAGTCAGGATTCACGTTCGCCGAACTCGCGTTCGGGATGCTGGTCCTGGTCATCGGCGCCGTCGTGCTGATCAACCACCTGTCGGTCAACTACCAGACGACCGCCACGGAGCGCGACCGTGTCTTCGCCTACACGAAGGCGCAGGCGATCCTCGCGGAGGTGCAGGGCTACGTCGACCGCGGCCTCGTCGACGCGGCGGTCGACCTCGACGTGCTGGACGACGGCATCGTCAACAAGTCGACGCTGTCGATCACGCAGGACTCGTTCGGCGCGCTCGTCGTGCCCGACCACATCGCGTCCAACAACTACCAGCGCAACGGGCAGTGGGTGTGGTCGCGCCGCATCACGGTGCAGCCGCTCGTCGGTCTCAACAACCGCAACGTCCGTTACGTGACCGTGCGCATCTTTCGCAAGGACCCGGCGGGCAACGACCACCCGATGGCGGACCTGTCGGCGGTCATCAACTCCGCGGGCAGCGCGTTCCCGACGACGCAGGTCTTCGACCTCTACCTCCTCGCGATCGAGAACATCCCGGGCTGGTGGGTCTTCATGGACTCGATCAAGCCGTTCGTCGAATCGATGATCACGGACCTCGAGACCAGAAACCCGGGTCTGTCGTTCCGCACGCACTGGATCACGAAGGCGAGCTTCGGCCGCAACCAGGGCTACCGCCCGTACACGAACGACACGACGGACAGCTACGCCGTGATCCCGGACGTCTACCACTACCCGGGTCGCATGCCGAGCGGCAATGCGTCGACGTACTACTACGTGCCCGACAACATGCGGGCGCGCGTCAACGTCGACGGCGTCGAACGCAACGGCTACAGCGGCGGCTCGACCGGCACGAACCCCGTTCCGTACGCGTTCGCGGACTACTTCAACCACGCGATGCGCTACCCGGACGAACTCGCCCTGTGGCAGGCGCGCGTGAAGGCGATCGAGGACCGTGAGCAGGACATCGCCGACGCGATCGCGGGCGGCACGACGCCGCCCCCGGAGCTCGACGACATGTCGAAGGAGCCGACGCTGCGCCTCTTCCTCGAGGATCTCAACAGCAACCCGAGCAAGTACAAGAACGCACTGCTCATCAACCTGCACGGTGAGCTGCTGCCGATGCCCGCGCTGCGCAACTACAGCGACGCGGCGAGGGACCCGGTGAACCACCCCGGCTGGCGCGTCGTGACGCACCCGGAGGAGCTGCGTACGAAGCGCAACGAGGGCGGCGTCACGGACCCGATGGTTCTCCGGATGTACGCGTACGGCAACGCGCCTTCCTGGACCGGTTCGGATCGCATGACCGACCCGATGGTGGTCGAGATCGAGGGCATGAACCTCACCGACCCGTCGGACGAGACGAAGATCGACATCGTCAACAACCCGTTGGAGATGATCCGCGGCGGCGTCCCCGTGCCGAACAGTGGCGCTGGCAGCCCCGGCCCGGTGACGTACGACACTGGTTGGACTGCGGCCACGCACGCGAGTGCGAGTCCGCAGGCCGGTGCGATGTACTACCGCTCGGACTTCGTGCCGGCCGGAGAAGAGGGCAACGCGGTCCCGTTCACGCGCATCTACTTCTACAACACGCCGCTGCACTGCAACTACGACTCGACGACCAACCGCGGGCTCACGCGAGCGAGCGCGGCGGCGATCAAGAAGTCGCACCTCTACCAGATTCCGTACATCCCGAGCCCGCTGGTTGCCGGCCCGACGTTCACGGGACGCGAACTGTTCAGCACCAGCAGCACGCTGCCGAAGAACACTGCCCGCTGGAGGCTGACGATCCGCAACACGGCCTTCACGACCGCCCAGGCGTTCGTGGACAACACGGGTGCGGCCTACACGCCGACCACCGATCAGGTCCTGAAGATCCGCACTCGCATCGCGAGCAACTACGTCGCGAGCGGTGACACGACCTGGCACGCGAGCGGCACCGTCTACCCGACGCCGATCCAGCCCGACAACCTGTCGACCACCTACGCGTGGTGGGCGGACAGCCGGGAGGGCGTGCCGATCACCGAACGGGCGCAGTTCAACGGCGACCCGCGGCACGAGCCGTACCGCGACTGCTTCAACAACGACGCGGACTTCCCGAACGCCTACAACTGGTACCACGACAACCTCTCCGACGGTTCGGAGACGGCGAGCGGCACCGACTACGCGAGCATCGACACGGCGCGTCTGCGCGACCGCTGGAACAGCGAGATGACCGCGGACGTGCCGCGGTACATGCAGCTGCTGCGCCAGGGCCTGACCAAGAGCCAGGTCGTCTACACGACGCTCACCGGCTTCTCGTACTACTACCTCGGCCTCGGCCAGGACATCGGCTACGACGCGGCGAACGGCTACGCCTCGTCGATCCCGAGCAACATGGTGCCGCACGGCAGCACGGGCAACGGCTACATCGACACGATCATCGGCGCGCGGCGCCTCGTGCGCGAAGGCGGCGGCGGCTCGACCTACTGGTGGAGCCAGCCGTGGCTCGGGGAGCTGTATCCGGACAGCCAGGCCGCGATGTGGCTCGACACGACCGGCGGCATCGAGATGCGCGGCAACCTGACGCCGGGAACGTCGAGCGGCCAGTTCTACCAGGACCGCTGCCGCACGGTGTACTCGGGCAGCAACCGCCTCGCGTACGGCACGTACATGTACGACAACATGCAGCGCACCTCCGGGCCGGGCTGCACGACGCTGTTCAACATCGGCACGTCGACCTCGTCGTTCCACCACGTGAGCAGCTCCGGCAACGGCACGCTGACCTCGGTCGGGCTGGAACTGGCCGGCAACTACAACATGACGATGCCGACTTCGGCGCCGATCACGCGCCCGTTCGGCCTCACGTTGAACGCCGCGTGCGGCGACCAGTGGTCGTACGCACCGTACGACACGAAGTACACCGCGAGCCTCTTCCGCACGTACTACACGCACGCGTCGGGCACGGGCTCGGGCCTCGTGAAGCTCGTCAACAACGCGGGTACGGACGCGGCGTACATCGTCGTGAACGGCATCAGCAACGCCGTCGACAACGGCACGACGTTCATCAGCAAGTTCGCGATGCTGTCGCTGGTGCACTCGTTCTTCGAGGCGGGCAGCACGAGCAACACGCTGCGCATCCCGCAGCCGGCGCGCCTGGAGATCGAGTCGCCGACGGACATCACGGAGCTGAACGACCCGTCGACGATCGACATCCAGTACAGCGCCACGTGGACGCGCTGGGACGGCTTGCCGTACTCGGCGACCGGCACGTTCTCCGAGAACGAGGCCCTGCTGGACTACGTGCTGATGTACTCGAACGACAACGGCACCGTCTGGCGGTACGTGCAGGACGATTCGGTCGCGACGCCCGGTACGCGTCCGACCGACCCGACCTACATCGTCGCGGACGCCGGCGCTGGCACCGAGACCTACACGTGGTCCGTGCCGTCGGGCGCGTTCCCGGAGGGCAGCTACCTGCTTCGCATCGACTGCTTCCGGCAAGGCTCGGCGCTGCACTACTCGTTCCACAAGACGAAGATCTTCATCCAGCGGTGAGGTGCACCATGAACGCTCGAACGACGAACGGGGTGGCCGGCTTCAGCTTGATCGAAGTGGTCATCGCTGCGGCGCTGCTCGCGATGATGATCTTCGCGGTGTCGACGCTGTCCGTGTCCGGCATGGAGGCGCAGGACTACTCGAAGCGGCTCAGCCGGGCGACCGAGCTGAACCAGGAGATCCTCGACCGCATCCGGCTCGAGCTCGTCTCCTCGGTTCGCACGTTCGGCAACGACACGGAAGGCAATGCGAACATCGGCGTGTTCGATCTGACCGGGGCGCCGACTCCGTTGCCGGGGTCGCGCTTCGCGACGATCGCGACCACCGGACAGGTGCAGCAGGACACCGTGTCCTCCCAGATCACGGGCAATGCGCTCTTCTTCACCAAGCTCGCGTGGAGCGACCGCATCCAGTGCCACAGTGGCGCGATGTACATGGTCGACGTGTACCGCTGGCACCTCTACTACCTGACCGCCGCCGCCGGAGGACCGACTTCCGGCAGCGCCACCGGTCTCGATCTCGTTCGCGTGGTGAGCGAACCGCTCATCGATGCGACGGGCATCGACCGCATCACGGACCCGACGGATCTCGAGGAGGTTCTCGAGCACTTCCATACTTCGAGCCCGGACGCCAACGGCGTCACGCACCCGCAGGCCATCGTGGTCTGGCGTCGCGGCGCCGACCCGGCCATCTCCAAGACTCTCCGGCAGATCGACGACAGCGACTGGTCGCTGAGCGACTCCCCGTTGTCCGGGCGGCCGAATCCGTGGCGCGTGCTGCGGGACGAGACCGACGGACTCCTGGAGTATCGGCAGCACTCGGTCGCGACGAACTTCGCGCGGTCGGCCCTCGGGGTCGGGCGCTACAGCGTCGTCTCCACGTCCGGCAGCGGCTTCCCGCACGGGTTCGAAGTCCAGGTGGTCGGGCCCAGCTCCGCCCGCCAGGTCCTGATCCACCTGGTCGTGGCCGGCACCCAGCGGCGCGGCCAGTTGGCCTGGAGCGACATGCGCGTCGTGGTCGACGGCCGCGAGCTGTAGACGGGAACGGCCCGCCGCACGCGGCCGAGACCGCGATTCCGGCCCGGGCCGGAGTCGCCCATTGATCGGCCGGGGGCACGTCCCTACTCTGCTCGGCCCTCCCAGGTCCCCGTTCGCAGCAAAACCCCATGGAACAGAGCCTCCCGCAGGAGCTCGTGAAGCAGGTCGGCGGTTCGTTCCGCCTGACGGCGCTGTTGCAGAAGCGCGTCCGCGAACTCGTTCGCGGCCAGAAGCCGCTCTTCGAGACGCGCGAACGCAACTACATCAAGATCGCCAGCGAAGAGCTTCGCCGCGGCCTGATCGAGCTCGTTCCCGACGAGGAACAGGGCGGCCCGACGCGCCTCGAGGTGTGAGCCGCCGCTCGGCCATCGGGCCTTCACGAACGCGACTGGCGTCGTTCGCTCTCGATGGTCTCGATCGCGAGCAGTAGTTCGTCCGGAGTGCGCGCCGTGCCGCGCCGCGTGCGACCGACGGTCAAGTGGACCACGGGTGTCGCTTCGACGGTGAACCCGCTGCGGCCCAGCAGCACGGGGTCGTGGCGCGGGTCGAGCATCTGCACGATGCGCGACGGTACGTAGGTCGACAGCGCCGTGCGCCGCAGTTCGACCGACGCGGCTTCGTCGCGGTTGCCGACGATGGTGAGGAACAGCGGCTCGTAGAAGATGAGGTCGATCGCGCGCCCGTAGCCCGCGACGTAGTAGCCGTACTCCTTGTAGTCCTGCGCGAACGATTCGAGTGCGGCGACGGCCTCGTCGTAGAACTCGGGCCGCCGCGACAGGTAGGAGAGGCGCACGAGGGACTCGGCCAGCGTCGCGTTGTCGAGGATGGAACGGTTGCGCCGGCGCATCGACCCCTTGTTGCCGGGATCGTGCAGGATGTCGAAGAAGCCGCCGTTCGGCGCCTTGTGGCGTGCGATGACTCGCTCGGCGATGGCTTCGGCGGGCAGCAGGAGGTCGGCGTCGCCGGTGTTCTGCGACGCGTCGATCAGCGCGCGGATCAGCAGGGCCTGGTCGGCCAGCATCCCGGGCAGGTGGTAGGTGCCGTCCCAGTAGTGGAAGACGTCCTGTCCGTCGTAGAGGTTCTCGAGCAGGAAGCGCAGCGTCTCCATCGCGGTGTCGCGCCACTCCGGGTGTCCGAGCACCGCCGCGGCCTTGAGCAGGCTCGAAACGGCCAGTGCGTTGGCGCCGCAGTACACCGTGCGATCGATCGACGGCTGCTGTCGTTCGCGCATCGCACGACTGCCGGCGAACGTGTCCGCGTCCCCGTGCTGGCTGCCGGCGAAGGCTCCCGTGTGCGCATCGCGCATCACGAGGAGCATCCACCCCGCGATGCCCTCGGCGGTGGAGCGGTACGCGTCGCGACCGAAGACCTGGTACCCCTCGAGGTAGGCGCGCATCACGAGCGCGTTCTGGTCCAGCAGCTTCTCGTGGTTCGGAGTCTGCCAGTCGGGAGTGCGCGAGTAGCGGAAGAAGCCGCCTTCGACCGTGTCGTGCAGCGGGCTCTCCATCATGCGATCGAGGGTCAGCGTGACGACCTCGCGCATGCGTTCGTCGTCGCGCTTGCTGACCTGTACGAGCGCGAAGTCGAGCGCTTCAGGGTGGGGGAACTTGCTGCCTTCGCCGAAGCCGCCGTAGCGGTGGTCGAGCTTCTCGTAGATCGCGTCGACGATGTCGTCGACCATCTCGCGGCGCAGCTTCGTGCGCGGCGGCGCGGGCGAACGATCGTCGCGATGGGCCCACAGCTCCCGCAGACCGCGCCGGATGTCCTCCTTGTTGGTCTTCCAGGTGGTTCGCACGCGTTCGATCTGCGCACGAAGCTGTTCGGCGGACAGCCAGTTCTGGTGCGCGATGAGTTCGCCGTCCGGCGTGAGCCACGCGATCGTCGGCCAGCCACCGGTGCCGTAGCGCTGGTTCACGTCGGGCCGGCGTTCGGCGTCGACGTGGACCGGGACCACCGAGTCGTGGACCGCGGCGACGACCTGCGGGTCGGCGAAGCTCGTCGCGAGCAGCTCGCGGCAGTGCTGGCACCATGGCACCGTGAGGAGCATGAGCATCGGACGGTCCGCGGCCGCGGCGGCCTTCAGGGTCGCCGGTTCGAAGTGCTGCCAACGGATGGACTCGGTCATGCGGAGGGGGATGAGGCCCGCGCGACGATCGCGTCGTGGTGCGGCGACCGGGCGCGTGGCCCGCGGTTCAGCGGGGCGGCGGCGTCTTCGGGTCGCGTGGTTCGAGGGCGCCCAGCGATCCGAGGCCGAAGCCTTCGAGCGTCGGGTGACGGATCTCGACCTTGGCGGATTCCTTCGGCGCGCTCGGGGTGAACGGCACGCGAGGCACGTCGGCCCACAGGGCTTCGAGCCCGTAGTACTCACGCGCCTCTGGCAGGAACAGGTGCACCACGACGTCGTCGAAGTCGAGCAGGACCCAGTTCGACTCCTCGGTCTCGAGGCCGCCCGTGTTGCGGCGGCGCCGGCCGCGGGTGGCCTTGCTCTCGAGGTCGAGTTCCTTCGCGAGCGACTGTCCTTGCCGGGTGCTCTGCACGGTGGCGATCACGAAGTAGTCGGCGATCACGAGCGGGCCGGAGACGTCGAGGATCGTGATGTCCTTCGCTTGTTTCTCGTCGAGCCGCTGCGCGATCGAGAGGGCCATCTGCAGCGTGGCGGGGTCGGGGGTGCGGGCGGGGCGACGTGAACGCTCGGGTGCGGTGGAGCTCAACGATGGGTTCTCTCTGCGTGGTGATGGACGCACGACTGCGGGAAGGATAGCGGGGTGGCCGGGGCCAGGAACCCCCTCGATCCGGGTTCGGGACTTCCGGAGACGAAACGGCCCCGGCGCGGCTGGTTCGCCGCCCGGGGCCGTGAGACTTCATCGCGCCTTTGCGCGGAAACAGGAAAGCGCTGCCGAGCCGGTCGCCCGCGGTGGCGGACGGATTTCAGCGGAACAGCGGCAGCGCGATGAGCGACGCGATCGTCATCAGCTTCATCAGGATGTTGATCGACGGACCGGCGGTGTCCTTGAACGGATCGCCGACCGTGTCGCCGGTCACCGCGGCCTTGTGCGTGTCACTGCCCTTGCCGCCGAGGTGGCCCGCTTCGATGTACTTCTTCGCGTTGTCCCACGCGCCGCCGGCGTTCGCCATGAAGAGCGCCATCATCACGCCCGCTGCCGTCGACCCGCCGAGCAGGCCGCCGACCGCTTCCTTGCCGAAGATCATGCCCATGGCGACCGGCGCCAGCACGGCGAGCAGGCCGGGCACGACCATCTCGCGCAGTGCGCCTTCGGTCGAGATCGCGACGCAGCGGGCGTAGTCGGCCTCGCCGCCGGTGCCGTCCTTCAGGCCCTTGATCTCGCGGAACTGGCGGCGGACTTCTTCGACCATCGCGTTCGCGGCCTTGCCGACGGCCTTCATCGCCATCGAGCTGAACACGAACGGCAGCATCGCGCCGACCAGGAGGCCCATCACGACGTTGGCGTCGTCGAGACCGAGTTGCACTCCCGCCGCGACCTTGTAGGCGGAGAACAGCGCGAGCGCGGTGAGCGCGGCCGAGCCGATCGCGAAGCCCTTGCCGATGGCAGCGGTGGTGTTGCCGGTCGCGTCGAGCGAGTCCGTGCGCTTCCTGACCTCGGGCGGCTGGTGCGACATCTCGGCGAGACCGCCGGCGTTGTCGGCGACCGGGCCGTAGGCGTCGACGCCGAGCGAGATGCCGAGCGTGCTCAGCATGCCGACCGCCGCCACGCAGATGCCGTACATCCCCGCGAAGTGGTTGCACAGGAAGATCGCGAGCGCGATCAGGAGCGTCGGGATCCACGTCGACGCCATGCCGGTCGCGAGGCCGTAGATGATGTTCGTCGCCGCGCCCGTCTGCGACTGCTGCGCGATCGTCTGCGCCGGCGCCATCTTCTCCGACGTGTAGTACTCGGTCACCTTGCCGATCAGAACGCCGGCGACGAGGCCGATCACCACCGACAGGTACACGGCCCAGTGCGACACGACCCGCGCCGACCCGAGGTCGTGCAGGGGCTGCGGCTTCACCAGCAGCGTGACGAACGCGGCGCCGAGGATCAGGAACGCCGACGCCGCGATCAGGCCGCCGAACAGCGCCGACGACAACTTGCTCTCGTCGTCCGCCTTGACCCGGAACGTGCCGAGGAAGCTCGCGATCACGCCGACCGCGGACAGCACCACCGGGTAGACGAGCAGCGACGAGAGCGCCGATGCGGACTCTTCGGCGCCGAGGCCGCCGGGCACGAGGCTCCAGCCGATGATGGCCGTCGAGATGATCGCGCCGACGTAGCTCTCGAAGAGGTCGGCGCCCATGCCGGCGACGTCGCCGACGTTGTCACCGACGTTGTCCGCGATGACCGCCGGGTTGCGCGGATCGTCCTCGGGGATGCCGGCTTCGACCTTGCCGACGAGGTCGCCGCCGACGTCGGCCGCCTTCGTGTAGATGCCGCCGCCGACGCGCGCGAACAGCGCGATCGAGCTCGCGCCGAAGCTGAAGCCGAGCACGTAGTTCATGAAGTTCGTGCCGGCGGGATTCAGGTCGCCCTTGTAGATCAGCATCAGGACCGTGATGCCGAGCAGGCCGAGGCCGACGACCGTCATCCCCATGACGGTGCCCGACTTGAACGCGATGTCGAGAGCGCCCCCGAGGCTCGTCTTCGCAGCCTGGGTCGTGCGCACCGCGGCGCGCGTCGCGCAGTGCATGCCGAAGTAGCCGGCGCCGGCCGACGCGGTCGATCCGAGCAGGAATGCCACCGCGGTCTTCACGCCGAGGAACTGGTCCTTGCCGTTGTCCGGTCCGAGGCACAGCAGCACGAACACCACCGCGACGAACACCGCCAGCCACTTGTACTCCGCGTGCAGGAACGCTCGTCCGCCCTGCTGAACGGCGGCCGCGATCTTCTGCATCGTGGCGTCGCCCTGGTCCTTCTGCATGATCTGCTTGAACAGGTGCACGGCGTACGCGATGCCGGCACAGGCGATGAGCAGGGAGAGAATGTTCCAGAGTACGTACATGGGGGTCGTTTTCGCCGGCGAGCGAAGCCTGGCGCTCGAAAAGGGCGCGGCACGATAGCCGGGCCGGCGCCGTGGGGGCAAGCAAGACTGCCGGCGATCAAGCGCGCGATTCGTCCGCCGGCGTTTCCGGCGCGGCGGGCGGCTCGGGCGGCGCTGCGAGCGGATCGTCGGCGGTCTGGATCGGGCGCTGCGGCTCGACGAACGACTCGCCGGGGCGCGCCTGCATGAGCCGCGTTCGCCGGCGCCGCCACAGCCAGTACCAGAGGCCGAGCACCACGGCGCCGCCGAGGGCGCCCCACAGGATCCCGCGCTCGACCCGGCGCGCGGTCTCGACGACGTGCTCGATGAACGCCGCGCTGTGGAACCCGAGCAGCGTGAGCGACGGGACGATCAACGCGATGCCGAGTCCGTCGAGGAGCAGGAAGCGGCGCCACGGCATCTTCATCGTGCCCGCCGTGAAGAACGCCACCATGCGCAAGCCCGCGAGGAAGCGAGCGATCAGGATCACGTAGTCGCCGCGCCGACGGAACCAGCGGTCGAAGGTGGCGAGGCGCTGCTTCGTGATCACCAGCCGCAGCCAGCGGAGCCGGAGAAGCCGCACACCGAACACGCGGCCGAGCACGTACGGCAGCAGGTCGCCGCCGAGGATCGCCGCCGCCGACCAGCCCATCATGACCGGCAGCGACACCGTGTCCGGGAACTTCGCGCAGAGGTACCCCGCGGCGAGCAGCACCAGTTCTTCCGGCAGCGGCATGCCCATGCCGCACAGCAGGAACACGATCACCGCCCCGAGGTACGGGTTGTTCTGCAGCGCGGCGACGATCTGGTCGAACATGGCCCGTCAGCGGAGGAAGGGGAGGAGCGGGGCCATTCGCGGGTCGGCGCGCACTGCGCCGAGGTCGACGCCGTGTTCCCCGCGCAGGTGGCGGCGCACCTCGTCGAGCCGGGCCGCCCATTCGGCGGCGAGGTCGTGTTCGCGGACGTCGGCGGCGCGCGCGATCGCGGTGTCGAGGACGAGGATGGCCCGCGGGCGATCGCCGGCCGCGAGCAGTCCCGCGGCGAGGCGCGGCAGGAAGAACGTGCGCTGCTCGCGGATCGACGCGCTCGGCCGCAGCCGTTCGGCGGCGTCGAGGTAGCGATCCGCGATCGCGGCCGAACCGCCCTCGGGCGCCAGCACGGTTTCGAGGGCGGGTTCCTGCATCGCGGCGGCCTCGGGCAGGAACGCCATCGCCTGCAGGAGTTCGATCTCGCGCGGGCCTGCCGATCGCCGCGCATCCTCGAGCCACGCGAGCGCGGTCCGCAGGCGGCGCAGGGCCGACCGCGCGCGTTCGTCCGGCGAAGTGCCGCGCTCGGTCGCGTCGAGCACGTGCCTGTACGCGAACACGGCATGACCGTCGGTCCAGGTGGGCAGGAGCTGCAGCACCTGCTGTCCGCGAGCGAACGCCTCCGCCGGTTCGCCGGCCCGCGCTGCCTCGTCGTGCGCTGCCCAGGCGAGCGGCAGCAGGATCGGGCGCGCGAGCCAGGCACCGAACTCCCGCAGGTTCGCCCACGTCGGCGGCACGAGCGCCGGCGCGGCTGCGGCCAGCACGACGGCCGCCGTGCGCAGCAGCACGCGAGCGGTCATCGGCGCGGAAACCGGGACGTCGACATGGCGAGGATCATCGCCGTGGACCCGGCGGCGAGGAAAGGGAGAGTCGACGGGAAGAGTCCCGCGGTGAGGAGCCAGCGCCCGCGCATCAGTTCGCGCAGTGCGTCGCCGGCCGGGCCCACACCGCCGAACGACTGTACGAAGAGCAGCACACCCGTGACCCCGAGCACGGTCGGGAGCGCCGCTGACACGCCGCACAGGCATGCGAACGCGAGAGCCACGAACGTCGGCACGCACCACACCACAGCGGCGAGGATCGCGTTCGTGCAGGTCCAGTGCACCGGCGGCCCGACTGCCACGACGCTGCCGCGCGGGAAGAAGAGCGGCACGTTGCCCGCAGCAGCTTCGATGCGGATCGCGCCGATCGGGCGGGATGCCACCGCGATGCGCAGCAACTGACCGCTCTGGTCGACCGCGAGCGTCGCCGGGTCCGCGAGCGGGACGTCGTCACCGTCGGCGAAGACGCGGAGCGTCGTCGCGTGCAGCGATCCGCTCGGAGGTCCCGCAAGGGGCCGCACGTGCAGTTCGACCGCGGGCACCGGCGTCGCGACGGTGAAGCGCACGGCCGCTCCTTCCGTCAGCAGCGCGTCGGAACCCGGTTCGAAGGCGACCTGCGCCGCCGCCGCCGCGGGACCGCCGAGGATCGGCGTCAGCACCAGCAGCACGGGCGCGGTGAGCATGAACTGCGCGACGAGCGCGGCCCCGACGACGGCGCCGCGGCCGGCGAGCGGCCCCGGTTGCAGCCGCACGATCCATGCGTCTCCCGGTCGTCGCGCCGCGAACACCGGCCAGAAGGCGGCCGCCACGAATGCGCACACCACGGCGGTCACGAACAGCGGGAGCTGCAGCCATGGCGTGTTCGCGGCCGGGGCCACGGCATCGGCGGCGACCGGAGGCGCGAACCAGCGGCTCGCCGCGATTCCGGCGAGGCCGCTCGCGAGGGCTGGCACGAACGCGGCGGACAGGCACCGCCGCAATGCGAGAGCGAACGGGGATCGTGGCACTCGGGTCATCCGCGGTGCGGTTCGCCGGCCGATCCGGCGAGGCGGCGGAAGAGCGCGAACAGATGACTGCGTCGCCGTTCGACGCCGAGCACTTCGCCGCCGCGGGACTTCGCAAGGTCGGCGAGCGCATGCATCGCGGCGGCGTCGAGGCCTTTCACCACGAGCGAACACGCGTCGGTGCCGAGCAGCTCGTCGAGCGAGCCGCGCGCGCACAGTCGCCCGCCGTGGAGCACGACCACTTCGTCGCAGATCTCCTCCACCTCGGACAGATGGTGCGAGGCCATCAGGACCGTGGTGCCCGCCGCGGCACGCTCGCGCAGGATCTGGATCACTTCCGCGCTCCCGAAGGGATCGAGGCCCGACGTGGGTTCGTCGAGGAGCAGCACCTCGGGATCGCCGATCAGGACGGCAGCCAGCGCGAGCCGCTTCTGCATGCCGGTGCTGAACGTGCGGACCCAGCGTTTGCCGGCGTGGCGCAGGTCGAGGCGTTCGAGCCAGCGCGCCGCGCGTTCGTCGCTGTCGCGGTTGTCGAGGCCGATCGAGGCGCCCACCCACGCGAGGAACTCCGGTGCCGAGAGCACGCCGATCGGCAGCGGACCTTCGGGCTGGTAGGCGGCGCGGCGGCGCAGAGGTCTTGCCGTCGGCGGCAGGCCGAGCACGGTCGCGGTGCCCGACGTCGGCGGCTGAAGGCCGGCGAGAACGCGCAGCAACGTCGTCTTGCCGGAGCCGTTGGGGCCGAGCACGCCGACCACGCGACCGGCCGGGATCTCGAGGTCGAGCTCCGCCAGCGCCTCGAGTCCGCGCTTCCTCCCGCGACCCGGGAACGTGACCGCGAGGCGCTGCGCGGAGATCGCGGTGACCATGCGGGCGCGATGGTATCCTGCGCCGCTCTCCTTTCCTTCTGTGCGTCCGAGCGGCGCGGAGTGGTTCGTTGACAGGGTACCTGCAGTTGATGGATGGGCGCGTCGTGCCGGTGCGCGACGGCATCGTCATCGGACGCGTCGCCGGCTGTGACTGTGTCATCGACGATCCGAAGGCGTCGCGCCGGCATGCGCGCGTCGTCGTGGAAGCCGGAGTCGTCGAGATCGAGGACCTCGAGAGCAGCAACGGCACGATGCTGAACGGCAAGCCCGTGACGCGGCGCCTGATGCGCGCCGGCGACGAGGTGCAGATCGGCAAGACGGTGATCGTCTATCGCGAAGGGGCGCCGCCCGGCGCCGCGGCGAACGCACCCGGGAAGGGTGCCGTCGCTGCGCCGAGTTCGTCGTTGCTCGACGACGGCGACGATCTCTTCGCGGACACCGAACCGGCGATCGCGAAGCCCGTGGTGACTTCTCCGGCAGCGCCTCCTCCCGCCGCTCCGGCGCCGCCGGTGGTGTCGGCTCCGAGTGTTCCGCGGGCCGTCGCGCCGCCCTTGCCGCCGCCGCGAAGCGCCACTCCGCCGCCTGCACCGAGCGTCGTCGAGTTCGCGGACGAGGTCGTCGAGGTGCGCAAGGCCGAGCCTCCGGCGGCGAAGGCCGCTGCGAGCGCCCCGACCGGACCGCAGATCGTCGCGACGGGCTCGCGCGTGCTGCAGTTCCAGAAGCACGCGGGCAAGGGCGGACTTCTCGGCGACGACATGGGCCAGATGAGCGTCGGCATGCGTTCGCTCCTCTTCGCCGGCGTGCTGCTGCTCGGCGGCGCGATCGTGTTCGGCATCGTGCACTTCGTCCGCTGAGATCGACCGGCGCCGCGTCAGCGCCCCGCGGCATGTGCTTCGCGCCACACGGCGACGAGGCGCTGTGCCGCGACGTCCCAGGAGAACGCCGCGGCGCGGGCGCGGCGGCGTTCGCGCGCAGGTTCGTCGTCGGGCGGCAGGCTCGTGAGCGCGGTTGCCCACGCATCGACGTCGTCGGGCGGCAGCAGAGTGCCCGCGTCGCCCAGCACTTCGGGCAAGGCCGCGGCGGCGCTCGCGAGCACCGGGCGGCCGTGCGCGAGGCCCTCGAGTGCGCACAGGCCGAAGCCTTCGTGCCGCGACGGAACCACGACCGCGTGTGCGTTCGCGTACAAGACGGCGAGTTCCGCGTCGTCGACTTCGCCGAGCCGGCGCACGTCGTCCCGGACGCCGAGTCGCGCGGCGAGCCGATCGAGGCGGCGGCCCGAGCCCGCGTCGCGTCCCACGAACTGGAGCAGCGGCCGTCGTTCGTTCGGCAGGCGCGCCAGGGCGCGCACGAGGACCGCGAGGTTCTTGCGCGGTTCGAGATGGCCGACGTGGAGCAGGGCCGCGCGCGGCTCGAGGCGCGGCGGCGCGGCGGGCACGGGCTCGACCCCGTTCGGGACCACGATCGCGTCGGGCCGAGCAGCGAGTCGCGCCAGTTCTCCCTTCGTCCACTCGCTCGGGACCACGACGCGCGTCGCGCGCGAACACGAAGCGCGCAGCTCGGCGCGCGCGACGAACCGCGGCCAGAGCGACAGTCCGGCCGCGCCGCGCACGTCGTGCACGAGCAGGCACGTGGCGATTCCGACGCGCGGCAGCGGCAGGAACCCGTGGTCGAGCACCGTGGCGCCGAGTCCGCGCAGGAGAGGCGCGAGGAAGGCGCGCTCGGCGAGCACACGACGCAGCGGCGGTCCGGGCGGGATTGCGACCGCCTGCATCCGGATCCCGGCAATCTGCGGCGGGCGATGGCCTTCGCGGTGGAGCAGCGTGACCGCTTCGTTCGCCGCGAGGTGGCGCCCGACGCGCCGCAGCAGTGCGACGAGGCGGCGGTTCGCGCCCGAGGGCGGTCCCAGCAGCCAGCCCGACACGGCGACGTGCATCGTCATCGGTGCGCTCCGGCGACGGCGCGATGCAGTTCGCGCCAGCGTGCTGCCGTCGCCGCCGTCGACAGCTCGCGCGCGCGCGCGCGCCCGGCGGCGATCCGTTCCGGCGCGGTCGCGAGTGCCCGCACGATTCCGTCCGCGATCGCCCGCTCGTCGCGCGGGTCGACGAACGTCGCGATGCCGTCCGCGATCTCGCGGAACGGCGGGATGTCGGAACACACGAGCGGCGCGCCGAAGGCCAGCGCCTCGAGCACCGGCATGCCGAATCCCTCGAACAGCGAGCACTGCACCACGGCGCGGCACGTGCGCAGCAGGCGCTCCTTCTCTGCTTCGTCGACGTAGTCGTCCGGCGGGCCGACGAAGCGCAGCGGCGGCAGCGACGCGGTCTTCGCCGCGAGTTGGTGCGCCCGCGCCACGCGCACGCGGTTCTTGCGCGGGCGGTCGTCGCCGAGCGCCACGAGCGGACCCGAGCGGCTCTCGGCCGCCGTGTCGTCCGGCAGGTTCACACCGTGCGGTACGACGTGTACGACATCGGTGCGGTCCACGATGCGCAGCACGTCGTCACGCGTGAAACGCGACGGCGCGACGATCGCGGTGGCGGCCCGCAGCGCGGCACCGGTCGCAGCGCGGCGGCGCCAGCTCGAGCGTTCGCCGCTCTCCTCGTGCAACCACGGCAGGTCGTGCGCGGTCGCGATCGTCGCGCATCGCGCTCGCAGCGGTACGGCGACGACGGAACTGTGCAAGACGTCGGCGCCGAGATCGCGCAGCAGCCGCGGCAGCACGAACTGCCGCCGCAGCGCGCCGCGCGGAGCGCCGACGATCCGCAGGCCCTCGATCGACGGACGTTCGGCGCCGTTCGGGAGCAGCAACGTGGCGGCGCCGGGAGAGAGCCGCACGTACGCAGCGAGGGCGCCGAGGAACGCGCGGCCGACGCCGGTGATCGGTGCGTCGGCGAGGCAGACGCCGTCGAAGACGACGTTCACCCGAGGACCTCGTGGTAGATCGCCGCGTGCCGTTCCGCGCATCGCCGCCACGTGAACGACGCCGCGCGCGTGCGCCCCCGCGCGGTCATGTCGCGACGGAACGGCTCGTCGCGGAGGGCGCGGTCGAGCGCTGCGGCGAACGCGCCGGGATCCGTGGCGTCGCAGTACGCCATGGCGTCGTCGCCGAGTTCGCGCAGCGGCGCCGCTGCGTTGGCGAGCACGGGCACGCCGGCCTGCATCGCCTCGAGCGGCGGGAAGCCGAAGCCTTCCCACAGCGACGGATACACGACGAGACGGGCGTGGTGCAGCAGCGCCCAGAGTTCGTCGTCGCTGCTTCGCTGGCGCCAGTCGACGACGCCGTCCCGGCCGGCGGCCGCGAGTTCCGCGACGGTGTCCTCGCACGCCCAGCCGATGCGGCCGACGACGACCAGCAGCGGGCGCGGTTCGCGCAGGAGCCGCCACGCGGCGAGCAGGGCGCGGTGGTTCTTGCGTGGCTCGATCGTGCCGACGCAGAGAACGAACGGCCGCCCCGCGAGCGGGTCGGGGCGCCCCGTCGGCGGGACGTGATCGGCACCGAACGGTACGACGCTCGGTGCGGGGGCGTTCGGAGCGAACCGGCGCACGTCGTCGGCGGTCGTTCGCGACGGCACCACGATCGCCGCTGCGGCAGCGATCGCCGCGCGCGTGCGTTCGCGCAGGGTCGCCGCGTCGTCGCCGTGCCACGAAGGATCGTGTTCGAACGCGAGGTCGTGCACGGTCAGCACGACCCTCGCTCGCGACACCGGCGGATGCACGTAGTCGAACCAGTGGAAGACTCGCGCGCCGCCGGCGAGCCGGTCGGCGCCGATGCCCGCACGGCGCAGCGCCGGCAGGCTCCGCCCCGGGATCGGCAGGCGATGCAGGTGCGCGCGCGGCGGAACGTCGATCGCGCGGCGGGCGCGCGCGAGGCTGTGCGCGAACAAGTGCAGTTCGACATCGTCCCGTGCGGCGAGCGCGCGCGCGAGTTCGCGGCATGCGCGGGCGATCCCGGAGTCGGACAGCAGCGCCGGGCGGTAGTCGAGGGCGATCGAAGGTGGCACGAGGAGTCGCGGCGGCGAGTGCCGGCGCGGCGCAGGGACGGCGGCGACGGTATCCTCCTTCCGAACCGGATCGGCATGCAACGAAGCACCCCACTGCTCCTCCTGTCGCTGGCCGCCGTCGCGGTCGCACTGGGAGTGGTGTTCGCGATGGCGGGGGAGAGCCCGCCGCCCGACGGCCCGGGAGCCGTCGGCGCCGAGCCCGAAAGCCCGTCGGATGCGGCCGCTCGGCAACCGGATCCGGAGATTCCGCCGCCGCGGGGCGCGCCGCACGTGCACGTGCAGGTCCGGTCGATCGAGACGTTCCTGCCGCCGCCGCCGGTGCGTGTGCGCGCCTTCGACCCGCGCGGGCGCGAGCTGCCCGTCGCCGCTGTTGCGGGGGCGGGTGCGTGGTTCGACGAAGGAGACCCGCAGCCGGGCCTCGCGCTCGTCGCGGTCGGCATCGAGGGCGGGGGCAGTGTGCTGCGCCAGGTCGCGGTCGATGCGGCCGGTCCCGCGCGCGTCGATGTCGGTGCGCGCCTCGTCGTTCGGGGCGTCGTGCGCGATCGTGAGCAGAAGCCGCTCGGCGGCGCCAGCGTGTGGCTCGGCGAGTCCGACTCCACGGGTGTCCGGCGCGAGGTCGCGACGGACGACGAAGGCGCGTTCGAATTCGACGTTCCCGCTGGCAGCGGAGTGCCCTTCGTCGTGCATGCGGAAGGCCACGCGTCGCAGTGGCTGCCGGTCGTCGTCACCACACCGCCGCGCGAGATGTCGATGTCGATGTCGCCGTCGGCTCAGGTCGCGATCCAGGTCGTTGGTTCGTCGCACGGCATCGATGCGGTGCGCGTGTTCGTCGTGCCCGGGAACGAAGTCTCGACCGAGGTTGCGCAGTATCCGTTCTTCCTCCAGGCGCTCACGGACGGGACCGCGGTCGAAGCGAACGGGCGCGCGACTCTCTCGGATCTCCCGCAGCGCGGCGCGGTCGGCATCGTGGTGCGGCATCCGTTGGTGCCCGCGGATGCGCCAGTGCAGGTCGCGCTCTCGAGCCGCGGCGTGCGTGTTCCCGTTCCGATGTCGCTCGCGGCCAACGTCTGCACGCTGCGGGTCGTCGACGAGAGCGGTGCGCCGTTGCCCGGTGTGGCGGCGTGGCTGCGCGACCGCCCGGACCCGGTCGGCGGAGCGCCGTCGCTGCGGCTCCTGCCGCCGGCCCTCGGCACCCGGGGTGCTTGTTTTGCTCGCAGCGGGGAAGCGGGAACCCTGTCGCTCGGTTGTGTCGCGGGAGCCGCTGCACTCGCGCTCCGCGCGCCGGGCCGCGCGGGACGCGAACTGCGCTGGCCGCTCGCGACCGACGAGCCGATCGTCCTGCACGCATGGCTCGGTGACGAATGTGCGTTCCGGCTCGCCCCGCCGAAGGAAGGGGTCGCGTGGAGCGCGTCGTCCGATCTCGGGTCCGGTGTTCGTGCGACGATCGCGGCGGATCGACCGTGGGTCGTGTCGTTTCCCGGTCCGGGACGTTTTGCGGTCGAGATCACGACGTCGATCGACGAACGGGTCGTCGCGACGGAGCAGCGAGTCGTCGACGTCACCGGCACGACCGACCTCGCGTCGCCGCGCGCGCCCTGAGGGAAAGCGCCGCTGCCATCGAGGCCGAGACGTTCTCGCCGCGGGACGCACGACAAGCCCCGGTGCGAAGGTCGACTGCGTGCGTGTCCTCGCCATCGCCGCATCGCAGCGCCGACCTTGCGAACGCGCCGCGGGTATCCTGCTTGCGTGCATCGCGTGTGAGCGCGATGTGCGCCTCGTGTGGGTCCGGTCCCCACTTTTTTTGTCCCCGGCGCGTCGATCGTTGGTCGGTCCGCGCAATCAGCGAAGTCAGTTCACGCCAATCCGTGCACGCGTCATTGCCGCGCAATGCACTCGTGCGCGTCCTCGTTGCGCTCCGACGGATCGCGCACGGCGTCCGCATTTCTCGCGACTCCGCGCCGCGCATTCGCGCGGTTTCGAGGGGGTAGACTTTGAAAGTTCGGGCCGCATAGTTCCCGCCCGGGACGACTCACCTCGTCTGGTTGGATTGGCGATCGCGTGATCGCCAGCGCTTCCCTTTCTCTCAGAAACGATCATGAATCGCATCCTTGCTTCCCTCTCTGCCATCGGGCTGCTCGGGGTCGCTGCGCACGCGCAGTGCCTCGACGTCTCGAACATCGGCACGCAGATCACCACCTTCGTCACGGGTGACCCCGATGACGGCATCTACACGCTGCAGCCGATGAATCTCTCGGCCGCGTTCCCGATCACCGGCGCTGCCACCGTCACCGGCGGCTACACGCACGTGTTCATCGGTTCGAACGGCTGGATCCTGCTGACGAACTCGGCCGGCGCGACGGCCGGCCGTCCGACGACCACGAACTACGGCAGCACCACGAACGCGGCTTCGGGCCTGCGCGGCGCGGCCGGCAACCAGCCGCTGCTCGCTCCGTACTGGGGCGACCTGGACAACACCGCGGGCGGCGTGTTCATCAACAACACCGACCCGAACGTCTGCAAGATCACCTGGCAGAACGTCAACGACTACACGACCGGCACGCCGACCCCCAAGAGCTTCAGCGCCGAGATCTTCGCCACGGGCGACGTGCGCTACAGCTACTCGGCCGGCATGAACTACGACCTCGGCGGCACGAAGTACGTCGGCGTCTCCGGCCGCAACGCTGTCGCCCTTCCGGCGGTGAGCGACCTGTCTCCCGGCCCGGCATCGTCCGCCGACCGCCTGATCTTCCAGTCGTTCGCCACCGTCGGCACGTTCGACCTCGGTGGCAAGAGCATCACCTTCGTCCCGACGCCGCCCGCCGGTACGGGTGTGGGCTGGAGCGAGTCGGTGACCTGCCAGGGCGCCTACCACCAGAACTACGGCGTCGGCTGCTACAGCTTCGTCGGTGCGCCCACGGACGCGTTCCATGAGTTCTTCGCCACGCCGGCGCTCGCTTCGGCTGCCCTCCAGGGCAACGCGATGCAACTGACCGCGACGGGCACCGGTTACACCGGCACGTGGATCCCCGGTGGCGCCTCGGCCTACGTTGCCCCGGGTGGCGGCGCGCTGAACGTCTTCGCCACGCCGCAGGACGACAACAGCACGACGATCACGCCGTCGACGGCGTTCCCGGTCCCGGGCGGCTCGGCTTCCGTGCTCAACGTCATGAGCAACGGCGTCATCACGCCGGGCGCTACCGCGGCCACGGCCACGGACTTCTCGCCGACTTCGGCCGAGTTCGGCGCGCACACCCTGTCGGCGTTCTACGCCTGGCACGACTTCAACGAGAACGAGACGACCCCGGCTGCCAGCGGTCGCATCAAGTGGGAAGAGGCTGCGGGAGTGATCTACATCACGTGGGACACGGTCGAGAACTACTCGAGCCCCGCGGCGACCAACCCGAGCACGGTCCAGTTCCAGCTCGACACGGCCACGGGCAACGTTCTCGTCGTGTTCCCCGTGATCGACACGGACGGCACCTCGACGTTCCCGACGGGTATCCCGTACGTCGTCGGTGTCGGCGGCCCCGGCGCTGCCGCGCCCGCCCCGGTCACGCTGGCGACGGCCCTGCCGATCACCACGACCCCGATCGTCACCCTGAGCCCGCTCTCGCTGAGCGCGGCGCCGGCGCCGGTCTACTCGACCGGTAACCCGTCCGTCCCGATGACCTGGACGATCAACAACGTGATCGACGTCGCGCCTCCGTTCGGCGTCAGCATCCCGGTCCTGATGTTCTCCGTCGGCTCGATCCCCGCTGGCATCGACCTCGGTTTCATCGACATGCCGGGCTGCAACCTCTACGTCCCGACGTTCGACGTCATCATCGTGCCGAGCGGCACGGCGCCGGTCTCGACGTGGGGCCCGGTTCAGATCCCGCAGCCGCTGTCGCCTGGCCTGAGCTTCTACTCGCAGGCGTTCTCGCTGTTCGCCTCGAACAGCCTGCCGAACGGCCAGAACCTGGCCGGCATCATCTCGAGCAACGGCGTGCAGTCGTACTTCAACACGTTCTGAACGTGTGAGAAGACACTGCTCCTCGACGGAGCGGTGACTGCCTACGGGCCCGCGGCTCCGGTCGCGGGCCCGTCGCGTTTTCGGGGTCGAGTCGCGCAGGGCCCTAGCTGCGCCGCTACGGTCCGGGTCGTGACCATCCTGCGCGATCCCGTCCACGGCGACATCGAGCTCTCGCGCGACGAGCTGCGCCTCGTCGACACGGTCGAGTTCCAGCGCTTGCGTGGCGTGAAACAACTCGGCAGTGCCAGCCTCGTGTTCCCGGGCGCCGTGCACACGCGCTTCGAACACTCGATCGGGACGTTGCACCAGACCGAGCTGCTGATCGCCGCGTGCAATCGCCACGCCCTCCGCGACTCGTCGTGCCGGTCCGTTACCGAGGACGAGCGGCGGGTGCTGCGTGCGGCCGCGCTGCTGCACGACGTCACGCACATTCCGTACGGTCACAACATCGAGGACCAGACGGGCCTCTTGCCGCGGCACGACCGGCCGGAGCGGTTCACCGCCGTGCTCGGCGACACCGAGGTCGGTCGCGAACTCGGACGCCAGGGCCTGCGCGACGCGGTGCTCGCGGTGCTGACCGGCGAGGGACGCGAGGTTCCCGCGTTCTGGCGCCAGGTCGTGAGCGACACGATCGACGCCGACCTACTCGACTACCTTCGTCGCGACGCGCACTACACGGGGCTCGAGCTGCGCTACGACCGACGGGTCGTCGACTACTTCCGCATCGATCGCGCGAGCGAACGCATGTTCGTCGACTGCGAGAAGAACGGCATGCTGCGCGAGGACATCGTGTCCGAGCTGCTGCGTGTGCTCGACTGCCGGTACCACTTCAGCGAACGCGTCTACTACCACCACGCGAAGGTCGCTGCCGGTGCGCTCCTGTCCCGCATGGTCGAACTCGCGCTGCGTTCGGGTCGACTCGGTGCGGACGAGCTGCAGCGGATGACGGACGAGTCCCTGGTGTGGCGGCTCCTCGAGCTGGACCTCGGCGACGAGAATGCGACCGCGCGGCTGCACCGTTTCGTGCAGCGCTACCAGCGGCGCGCCTTGCCGAAGCGCGTCCTCGTGCTGCCGTACTACCAGAACCAGTCCGTGCAGGACGAACTGCTCGCCCGCTGGTTCGAGCCGGGCAAGCCGGATGCGCGGTTCGCGTGGGAGGCGACGATGGAGGCCGAGGCACAGAAACGCTTCGGGCGGCCGATCGACGTGATCCTCTATTGCCCGAAGCGCCGCATGCAGCTGAAGGAGGCGAAGACGCTCGTACGCTTTCCCGGCGCGGGCGAGCACACGCTGCCGCTCGACGTGTTCACCGCGCAGATCCCGCGCCTGCGCGATCTCGCCGAGAGCTATCCGCGGATGTGGAAGCTGTACGTGTTCACGTCGGAGGCGGACCAGGACGTGCGCCGCGCGCTGCAGCAGATTTGCCTCGACGCGCTGCCGAAGGGCTGCCGCAACGCGCTCGTGCTCTGACCGTCACGGCGCGGCGCCGCGCCTCGTCGCGAGCAGGCGCACGACGGCGTACCGGCCCTTGTCGATCGGGTGCCGCGCGACCAGCCCGACGAGACCGGCGCCCGCGGCGTGCGCGCCGCGCGGATTCGCGACGAGCATGTCGATGCACGCAGCGGCGTCTCCCTGCACCCGGAGGTTGCAGCGCGTGTTGCGGACTTCGCCGGCGAACCATGGTACGTCGACCTTGCGCGGCGGCGCGCCTTCGTTCGTCCAGCCCACCACCACCTTGACGCCGAAGTTGGCCGCGATCGACAGCAGCCCCGGTTTGTCGACGACGCGAAACAGCAGCTCTTCCAACAGCGGGTCGCTGGTCGCCAGTTCCTGCAGCGACAGCGTGAGCGCGAACGCGAGGTCGTTCCCGCGCTTCGGCGGCTCGGGCAGCGTGTAAGGCCACCAGCCGGTGCGCAGTGGTTCTTCGAACAGCATGGTCTCGGACGACGCGATCACGGAGCCGTCCGCGGCGCGCCGCGACAGCCGCATGCCGATCTGCGAGACGGAGTACTGCTTCGACTCGCTCCACTGGCGCGGCTGCTCCGTCGGCTCCGCATCGTGCACCGTCGTGTGTGTCGTCGTGATCGTGAACGTCTGCGTCACTCGGCCAGCCCGGCCGTTCGCACCGAAGCGCGGGATGTCCGCGACCTCGAGCAGCAGCGTCTGGCGTTCGATCGCGCCGTCGCGGTGGATCTCGACGCCGAGCAGCGCCGCGTCGCCGATTCGCATCGGGCCGTCGTCGGCGGCCGCGAACGCGAGGGGGATCGGCGGGCGGGAGAAGTCCTCCGGCTGCATCGCGAAGACCGGGGCGAAGTCGACATCCGGCAGCGGGGCGGATGGTGTCGCGCACGAGGCGAACACGAACGCGGCGAAACCTGCGATGCGCGGGCGGAGCGCCTCCGTCGCCGCGTTCATTTCCAGTCGGCGCGGTAGCGCAGGATCAGGTCGCGGCAGCGGCGGTAGACCTCGCTCGTCGCCCGCACGTCGTGGGCGTTGTACTCCGCGATCTTCACGATCTCGCCGCGTTCGTACGCCGGTGCCACCATCGAGCCGTCCATCACTTCCTTCGGACTCTCGATCCCGAGCGCCCAGCACACGACGTCGAGCTTGCTCGGGCCGCGGCCCCGCTGCGTCACCAGTTCGAACAGATCGAGGTGCGGCTTCAGTGCGAAGCGCTGCGACATCAGGTCGACGCGTGCGGGGATGCCGTGGATCAGGCTGCGGGTGACGAGGAACGGCACGTCGAAGCCGCGCCCGTTGAACGACACGACGCATTCGGCGCGGCTCGCCAGCGCCCAGAACGACCGCAGCAGGTCCGCCTCGGTCATCGGGCGCAGCCACTTCGGGCACTCGGTGATCGTCGTCCCGTCCGGCGGCACCGCGAGCACCGTGACTTCGTCGGTGCCGGGCTCCGCGTCGCCGTCGCCGATCGCGAGGGACACGACCTTGCCGAAGAACGGCGACATGCCCATCACGGCGGCCGGTTCCATCTCCTTGCGCGTCGCGTTGTCCGACAGCGCCTCGGCGACCGTCGGCGGCAGCTCGCGGCGATCGAACGCCGGCACGGTTTCGATGTCGAACACGAGTGTGCGGCAGCACAGGTCCTCGACCGGTGCCAGCGCCGGATCGACGAGCTGGTCGGGATCGAAGCCGTCCGGCTCTTCGCCCGGCGCGATGACCTTCAGTCGATCGATCACGAGCTGTGGCGCGCCGCGGTAGTCCTTCACGCGGCCGCGGACCTTCACCGGACCGCGCAGCGGCGCCTGCCGCACCGCGTCCATCGCTTCCTTGCGGTCGTCCCAGATCTTCGCTTCGACGACGGCGTGGACGTCGGCGAGCTCGACGACGAAGAACGGGCGCTGGTCGCTCGTCTTCAGCTCCTTCCAGGAGTGGAGCCGCGCGAAGACGTCCCAGTCGTGGTCCGCGACCGTGAGCGCAGCGAGGTTCGCCGCCTGCACGATGCGCACCTTCTGCTCGTCGTCGTTCACGACGCGCTCACGAATTTACGGAGACGATCGATCGCCTTCTTCAGTTCGTCCATCGACGCGGCATAGCTGAGGCGTACGAAGCCGGGGATCGCGAACGCGCTGCCCGGCACCGCGGCGAGCTTCTGCTGGTCGAGCAGCTGCTCGCAAAGGACCACGTCGTCGATGCCGCGCTTGCGGCAGAGTTCGCGGGCGTCGACCAGCGCGTAGAACGCGCCGCGCGGTGCTGCGAGGCGCAGGCCGGGGATCGTGTTGATCTCCTTCACCAGGAAATCGCGACGCTCGCCGAACGCCTGCATGCGCTTTGCCTGGTCGTCCGGCAGGGGAGTGCGGCACGCCTCGAGCATCGCTTCCTGACTGATCGTGCACGGGTTGCCGAGCACCTGGCTCTGGATGCGGCAGCACGCGTCGATCACCGGCCGCGGTCCGGCGAGAAAGCTCGTTCGCCAGCCGGTGAGCGTGTGGCTCTTCGTGAACCCGTTCACGACGAGCGTGCGTTCGCGGCCGCCCGGCAGCGAGGCCGGTGAGACGTGGCGGGCGCCGTCGTAGAGCAGCGTGCCGTAGATTTCGTCCGACACGATCCACATGCCGTTCGTGCGGCAGACGTCGACGATGGCCTGGACCTGTTCGCGGTTCGGCACCGCGCCCGACGGGTTGTTCGGGAAGTTCACGACGATGCCCTTGGCGCCGTGCTGTTTGCATGCCGCGTCGATGGCCGCCGCGTCGTGCACGAAGCCGCGATCCGGAACCGGTGGCACGACCACCGGCTTGCCGTCCGCCATCGTCACGAGCGCCGGGTAGGACACCCAGTACGGCGCGAGGATCAGCACAGGATCGCCGGGTTCGACGACCGCGTCGAGCGCCATGTGCAGCGCCGCCTTCGCACCGGCGCACACCATCACCTCGTCGGGCGTGTAGGCGAGGTCGAACGTTGCCTTCAGCCATGCGCTGCCCGCCGCGCGCAGTTCGGGCACGCCCGGCGCGGCGGTGTAGCGCGTCTTGCCCTGTTCGATCGCACGCACGCCGGCCTTCGCGATCGGCGCCGGCGTCGGGAAGTCGGGTTCGCCCGCGCCGAGCGAAACCACGTCGAACCCGGCCTGCTTCATCTTCGCAGCCTTCGCCGTGATCGCGAGGGTCGCGGACTCCTCGATGCGGCGGGAACGGGCGTTGGGGACGAGGCCGGCCATCGTCGGAGTAGACCGCTGTCGGTGGGTGAAGGCAAACGGCCGCGAAGTCGCGGGAAGGTCCGCGGATCGTCGTCGTCGGTGGACTCGCGCTTCCGGACCCGTACTCCGGTCCGCTACGCTCGAACGTTCGATGGCGAAGCAAAAGACGAAGCCGCGGCGCCGGATCCTGCGCGGCCTGCTGATCGCGATCACGTCCGTGGTCGTGTTCCTGCTCCTGTTCGTGGTGGCCTTCGTGTGGAACCCGCTCGAAGGGTCGCTGCCCGAACTGCGCGACGTCGTGCCGCGCGGCGTCAACTTCTTCGTCAGGAAGCAGCGCCTCGCCGCCGACTT
Source organism: Planctomycetota bacterium (assembly GCA_016794565.1). GTDB lineage: Bacteria > Planctomycetota > UBA1135 > UBA1135 > UBA2386 > JAEUHQ01. Next base: position 38,887 of record JAEUHQ010000154.1, read on the forward strand.
CTCCGAGTTCCCGGAGCCGAAGTTCTGGGCGTCGTTCGCCGAGATCCGCGGCTTCGACGAGTTCATGAAGGGCGGGCTCGTCGCGCAGGCGAGGAGTGCCGGCGCCGAACGTGCGCTGCAGCAGGCCAAGGAGGCGTTCGACCGGGTGCGTGCGGACAGCAAGGGCTGGCTGGACCCGCTGCGCGACGTCTTCGGCGAAGAAGTGATCGTCGCGGGCTACGAACTGGACTACACGCAGCAGCCCGCTCGCCCGCTCTCGGAGCCCTGGTGGTGCTGCTACGCGCGGGTGAGCTGGCGTGTGCGCTTCGGCCACGGCGTGCTCGGCTTCGGGCTCGCGCAGGATCAGCTGCGGAAGAACGGGATCGACGTCACGCAGGACGGCGACCTGCTGGTCCTGAAACTCCCTGGCATGCCGACGCCGCTGTACGTGAAGCGCCACCTCGACGCGCTGATGGTCGGCAACCACAAGCTGTTGTTCGACCAGTCGCAGCGCCTGATCGACGGCAACCGCGACGAGGACCCGATCGGGCAGATGCCCGCGTACAAGGACGGCGCGATAGAACGCATCGATCGCTGGGCTTCGCACAACGACGCCGAACCGCCCAACGTGCTCGAGTTCGTCGTCGAGCCGAACGCGTTCGATGGCTTCCGCCGGTTCGCGGCGAAGTGGCCGAATCCGGACAACCGCGAGAGCATGAACGAACGAGTTCTCGCGCGCTTTCTCAACCTGAAGGGCTGGGAACAGGTGACCGGAGGGCTCCTGTTCACCGAAGGCGGGCTCGTCGCGACCGGGCAGGTCGGACTGAACAGCCGCCAGCACACTCCGTTCCAGAGCACGTTCTACCAGGCCGAGCAGCGGAAGCGCGACGAGTGGCTCGATCCGTTCCTCGCGATGGTGCCCGCATCGGCCTGCGCGGCCGCGGCGCTGCGAATGCCGGTCGGCGACTTCCTCTACTCGATGTTCGACGCGCTCGATCAGCCCGAACGCGACCTGCTGAACGACCGCATGAAGCGCCTCACGTTCCAGGGTGCGCAGCTGAACGACACGCGCGACCTGATCGAGAAGCTGAAGCCCGCGTTCCTGCTGCGCACCGGCTTCGTGTTCCGCCGCAACACTCCGGATCGCGACCGCGACGAGAAGGGCAACCTCAAGGTGCCGGTGACGGCTCTGTCGCCGATGCCGCAGTTCGCGTGGGTCTTCTGGTTGCGGCCGGGCGCCGCACCCATGGTCGAGGACTTCGTCAAGACGATGCGGCAGAACTTCCAGAGCCTCGGTTTCCTCGGTGTCTGGAACCTCAAGGTCACGCACGGCGCGAGCACGTTCCCCGAGCCGGTCAGCGAGTTCACGAACCCGCAGATCCCGGCGACTGGTTCGATCGCGATGATCGTGTTCAGCGACTTCTTCGTCGTGTCGAACTCGGGTCCGTTCGTGCGCGACATCCTGACCACCCGCTACTCGGCGCAGACCGGCGCCAAGTCGCTCCGCGACATGCCCGAGTTCCTCGAGGTCGAGCGCGACCTGCTCGGCGAACTCAACGGGCTCGTGTGGTTGCACGGCGACAATCTGTTGCCGGTGCTCGACGACTACCGCACGTTCGCCGACGCGGCGAGCGAGATGCCGGACCCCGAATGGATGGCTCGAGCACGGGCGACCGCGGAAGAGCAGGTGCGGCGCGCGAGCTTCCCTCAGTATCCGAGCAAGGCGAGCATGCCGCGGACGATGACGGACCCCGGCGGCGACTTCGACCGCGCGGTGGTGAGCTACCTTCAGGAGAAGTGGCGCACCGATCGCACGAGCTTCACCGCCAGCGACCGGCAGCAGATGGAGCAGCTCCGGGCAGCGGTGCAGATGATGCGCAGCGCATGCGTGCAGGTGGAACTGACGAACAACTACATCCGCTTCCTGGCCCGTGTGATGGGGCAGGGTCGGTGACCCGAGCGTCCCCGGGGAGCGGTGTTGCAATCGGCCCGGCCGTCGCTACTGTCCTCGCCCTCGCCGGCCAGCCCAGGTGGCGGAATTGGCAGACGCACTAGCTTGAGGTGCTAGCGCCCCAAAAGGGCTTGCAGGTTCAAATCCTGTCCTGGGCACCACTCCTTCTCGGCCTGCGCGGTACTCGCGGCGGGTCGTCCGGTCCGCGAACGCCCCGGTCCGCGCGCGCGGCGGATCCTGTCGCAAAGCTCGACAGCTTCTCGGCCGATCCGGTCGACCGTCGCCTAAGGCCCGGCCGTTGGCGTCGCCGATAGCCCGACGCATGACGCGGAGCGAGCGAGGGTCGGCGGAGAAGGGGTTCACGCTGCTCGAACTCATGATCGTGGCTTCCATCCTCGCGATCATCGCGAGCATCGGCGTGCCCCAGTACGTGTCCGCGCTGCGCACGGCCCGCAACGGCAAGGCCAAGCACGAACTGCAGACGATCTCGCACCAGATCGACTCGTACGCCGCGGCCAACGGCGGTCAGTTGCCGCTCACGCTGCACCAGGTCGGCTTCGGCGGCAAACGCGATCCCTGGGGCGTGCCGTACTGCTACCTCAACTACGGCGACGGCACCGGCGACGGCCTGCAATGGGCGATCGAGGCCGGTCTGGTCGATCCTTCCGCAGTGAAGGGGTATTCCCCGTCGAGCGGCGGCGGCTCGACTGGTGGCGGTGGGGCGCCGTCGGCCGGTCCCGCGCCGATGCGCGGCGGTTCGTTCCTGCCGTTCTCACCCGCTTCGGCCGCGCCGGCACGGCGAACTGGGGACGGCGCTCGCGTCCCGCAGGGCGACGACACCGGGCCGATCGCTGTGTCCGGCCGCGCGGAGGCGCGTGCGCTCGCGACTTCCGTGGCCGATTCGCTGCCGCGCGTCGTTCCTGCTACGGAGGTCGACGACCTCGCGGGCGCGATCGCCTCGTCGCTGTCCTTCTCGATCTTCGTCGGCGTGCCGGTCGCGTCCACGCGGCGCTGCGATCGCTTCATGTATCCGCTCAACACGGACTACGACCTGTTCAGTCTCGGGCCGAACGGCCGCACCGCCGTGTCGCTCGGAGAAGCGGTGGGGCAGGACGACGTCATCCGAGCCAACAACGGCGGCTTCTTCGGAGTCGCGTCCGACTACTAGTGCCATGAATCGGAAGACACCTTGCGTTGCGCCGGCCCTCGTCGTCCCTGGCTGCGGTGCGCCTCCTCGACAGATCTCCCGGACATTCCTCTGCGGTCGCGCTTTGCCAGGACCGGCGATGACCTCGCGAGAACCCGAGGCCACTTTCAGTTCACGGCACTAGTCCCATGGGCAAACGCATCCTGCGCTGGCGGTTCATCGTCGACTGGAAGCTGCAGGGCAGTCTGTGCGCGCACGGTCTGCTCTACGGCGGCCTCGTCCTGGTCGCAGTCTGCGTCGGCATCTTCGCTCCATTGCTGTGGAACCTGAGCGGCGGCGATCCGAGCGCCGCCCTCGAGGACCAGGCGATCGTCATGATCTACATGCACGATCGCTTCTGGCTGCTCGCGCTGTCGTGCTTCTTCATCCTCGTCCTCGGATCGATCCGGTTCTCGCACCGCATCGCCGGGCCGCTCGTCCGCTACAAGCGCAACTTGCGCCTCGTGGCCGCTGGCAAGCTGCCGACGCCGCTCCGGACCCGCGACGGCGACTACCTGAAAGAGGAGGTCGTGTGCCTCAACGAGGCGGTCGCCGGCGTCGCGGTCCGCGTCGACGCGATCCGCGAGGCGCAGGCAGAAGTCGCGCGGGCGATCCACGTCCTGGCCGCCAGGGCACCGCGGCAGATGGCCGCCCTCCTCGAACCGCTCGCGGCAGCCAACGAGCACCTCGAACGGTGCGTGGGTGCGTTCGAGCACCACGACACGAAGGATTCGCGTCCCGTGACGGGCGACGAACAGCGACGTCCGCAGCTCGCGCTCGCGGGCACGAACGGAGGCAGCTGACGTGCAACGACCGGCGGAGTCCCCTTCAGCGACCGGAATCCTGACGTCGCGCATCGGCCGACGATTCGTCGCCCTGTTCCTCGGCTGCGCGTTTCTCCCGCTGGTCGTCTTCGCGTGGATGACGCTCTCGCGGGTCACGACCCAGATGGACGCCGACTTGCGCGAATCGCTGCACAACGGCGCGAAGACCTCGGGAATGGGAATCGCCGCGCGCCTCAGTCAGGTCGCCGCCGACCTCGCGCGACTCGCGGACATCGTGCGTCAGACCGGCGACCCCGAGAGCATGCGCAAGGTCGCGCACGAAGTGGTGGCCGAGCGTTGCTCGAACATCTGGGTGCTCGCCGGCGAACGGGTGACGGCCCTGCGCGGCGACGCGCCGGCGCCGCGGCCCGATCTCGGCGGCTCCGAACGCACGCACCTCGCTGCCGGCAAGGCCCTGTTGCGCGTACTCGGTCAGCCGGCCCACCTCGTGATGGTCGTCGCGGTCGACCGCGCGGCGCCCGACGCCGGACTCCTGGTCGCCGACCTGCAAGGCGACGGCTTCTGGGACCCCCAGGAACTCCGCAGTCCCGGCGCCGAGTTCGTGATCTGCGACGAAGACGGTGTGCCTCTGCGCCATTCGTTCCGCGCTCTGCCCTCGCTCGCGCCGTTGCTCGCCGAGAAGCGCGGCGCACCGTCGGCGGGCACGTTCGAGTGGACCGCCGACGGCGAGCCGCACGTCGCGCGCTACTGGCGCGCGTTCCTGCGCCCGCAGTACGACCTCGACCTGCTCATCGTCCAGTCGCGCTCGCGGATCGTGGCCTACGAGGTCGCCGATGCATTCTCGCAGTGGTTCCTGCTGACGGCCCTCGGCACGCTCCTCTGTGTCCTGCTGGCGAGCCTCGTGCAGATGCGGCGCACGCTCGGTCCGATCGTCGTGCTGGGTGAGGCCACTCGTCTCGTCGCGCAGGGCGACTTGTCGGTGCGCGTGGCGATCCAGAGCCGGGACGAGTTCGGCGCGCTCGGCAAGGCGTTCAACCACATGACGGCGCAGATCGCGGAGAACGTGCGGCGGCGCGAACAGACCGAACGCGAACTCGTCGCGTCGCGCGATCATGCGCTCGAAGCAGCGCACGCGAAGGCGGAGTTCGTGACCAACGTGTCGCACGAGTTCCGGACGCCGATGACGGAGATCCTCGGCGCGATCGAGATCCTCTCGCAGGTCGACGAGAACGACGCCTCGACGCGGCGGGAGTTCACCGCCATCGCAGTGCGTGGCGCGCGGCGTCTGGCTCGGCTCATCGACGACGTGCTCGAACTCGGTTCGCCGACGCCCTGGCAGTGCGAGCCGGTGCAGGTGAGGGAGACGATCGAGGACGCCGTCTCGCGTATGCCGGACTCGATCCGGGAGCGGGTCCGCCTGGACATCGCGAAGGATCTGCCTCCGGTGCTCGGCGACCCGGCCCGCCTCGGCGAGGTCTGGTGCCGCCTGATCGACAACGCCGCGAAGTTCAGCCCCGCGGATTCGCCGATCGAAGTGCACGCCCGATCGTGCGGGGAGGTCGTCGTGGAGGTCGTCGACCAGGGTGTCGGCGTGTCGCGCCTGGACCTCGATCGGATCTTCGAGCCGTTCATGCAGGTCGGTCGCGACCAGATGACGGACAAGGCGCAGGGCACCGGCCTCGGCCTCACGCTCGCGAGGAGCACGATCGAGAAGCACGGCGGGCGCATCGAGGTCGACAGCGAACTCGGCAACGGCGCGACGTTCCGCGTCCATCTGCCCGCAACCGCGAACGAGCCGATCGCCGTCTGAGGCGGCACGTCAACGGACCGAAGCCTGCATCGCCTGCCAAAGGCGTTCGACGTCGCCGCGCTCGGTGGGCAGCGCGCCGATCGAGATGCGCACCATCCAGCGTCCGTCGATCTGCGCGGGCGTGAGCCACGCGGTGCCGCTCGCGTGGATCCGTTCGAGCCATGCGAGCGTGTGCCGGTCGAGGGCGTCGCCCGTGAGGCCGGTCGGTTCGTGCCGCACACACACGGTCTGCAGCGGAACGGGGGCGAGCACTCGCCACGGCGGCGTCGTCGCGACGCAGGAAGCGAGCCAGCGCGCGTTCTCGAGATCGCGGCGCAGTCGCACTCGCAGACGTTCGGCTCCCTGCGTGCGCAGCAGCGACCACAGCTTCAGTGCGCGAAAGCGCCGGCCGAGCGCGATGCCCCAGTCGCGGTAGTTCCTCACCTTGTCGTCGACCGCCGTGCGCAGGTAGCTGGGGTTCGTGCTCATCACCCGCACGAGGTGGAGTTCGTCCCGCACCCAGAAGACCGAGCAGTCGAACGACGCACCGAGCCACTTGTGCGGGTTCACCACGAGCGAGTCGGCGCGTTCGATGCCGTTCCACAGGTGCCGGCACTCCGGGAGGATCATCGCGGAGCCCGCCATCGCGGCGTCGACGTGCAGCCATGCGCCGTGGCGGCGCGCGAGGTCGGCGCAGGCGTCGATCGGATCCATCGCAGTGGTCGCCGTCGTACCGGTCGTCGCGACGATCGCGCACGGGCGTCGCCCGGCGGCGACGTCCTGTTCGATGGTGCCTCCGAGCTTCGCCGGATCGAGCGCCCGCGCCTCGTCGACGTCGATGCGGCGCACCTGGTCGCGACCGAAACCGGCCAGGAGCGCCGCCTTCTCCACCGAACTGTGCGCTTCCCGGCTGGTGTAGACGACGAGGGGAACGGCTTCGCCCTGCAGCCCTCCGCGCGTGGCGCCGTGGGCCGTCGCCCGTTCGCGGGCGCAGACGAGGGCGAGCAGAGTGCTCGTCGACGCGGTGTCCTGGATCACGCCCCGCCACGAGTCCGAGAGTCCGGAGAGACGCCGCAGCCAGTCGACGGCGCGCTCCTCGAGTTCGGTGAGAGCCGGCGCCGACTGCCACGACAGCCCGAGGACGCCGAGCCCGGTGCTCAGCATGTCGCCGAGCACCGCGCCGAGATCGCCGTTCGAGGGGAAGTAGGCGAAGAAGCCCGGGTGTTGCCAGTGCGAGAGCGCGGGCAGCAGGAGTTGTTCGACGTCGCGGAGCACGTCGCCGAAGTCTTCGGGATGTTCGGGTGCATCCTGGGGGAGCGCCGCGAGGACGTCGCCCGGCGCCGTGGTCGACAGCACCGGACGTTCGGCGACGCGCGCCCGGTAGTCGGCGATCCAGTCGACGACGCGGTGTGCGTGGCGACGGAATTCCTCGGGGCTCATCGTGAGCGGACGGCGGGCGTCGTTGTCCATGGCATCGTCGACACGAGGAGAGTCGCGATGCGAACGGACGTTGCGTGTCGCGCCTTCGGGTCGTCGCGCGAGCATCGCACCGCGCCGCAGGAACGACAACCACGTGCAGGACTCGCGAGCCGCCTCGTGTATGCTCCGCACTTCGTCGTCCGCAGTCTGGCGAGCGGAAGACGCGCACGTCCCGTCGATGAACATTCCCGAAGGATCGCCCGGCCCGGAGTCTCCCTCGCCCGCGCACGTGGCCGCGACGATCTCGCTGCTCGCGGACGATTCGGCCCCGATTCACGCCGCTGCGCGGGAGAGACTCCTGCGCTGGGGTGAGGCAGCGATGCCGCAGTTGCGTGAAGGCGCCGAAGCCGATTCGGTGCGTGTCCGCGCCCGTTGCCGCGCGGTGCTGCGCACGATCGAGGTGCGGGCCTGCCTCCGGCGCTTTGGCCGCCTGCGGATCACCCGCACGGGCCGCGCGTCGGCAGTGGCGCTGCTCGAAGGCGCCGTGCTGTTGTCGAACATGGTGCGCACGTTCGTGCCCGACGCCGCGGAGGTCGGTCAGCGGCTGCGCGCCGAAGCGACGCGGTTGCGGCGGTCGCTCGCCGGTCGCAGCCTGCCGACGTGTGCGCGCCTCCTGGCAGAGCGCCTGCACGACGAACTCGGGCTGCACGGTGGTGAAGCCAGCGCCACGGAACCCGACCACGTGCTCGTGGACCGCGTGCTCGATCGTCGGATCGGGACACCAGTCGCGCTCTCCTTGATCTACCTGCTCGTCGCGCGCTGGGCCGGCCTGTCGGCCGCAGGTGTCGCGATGCCCGGGCACTTCCTCGTCCGTCTGCACGGCGTTCGTCCCGTGCTGATCGACCCGTATCACAGCGGCCGCACGATCACGAAGGCGGACTGTGCGCGCCACCTGCGCGCCAACGGCCACGACCGCGTCCGCGAACACCTGCGCGACCTGACCGATCGCGAGGTCCTGATCCACTACCTGCGCAGTCTTCGTCGCGCCGCGCATCACCGCGGCGCCGCGGAGACGCAGGAGACTCTCGGTCGCGCTCTCGCACTCCTCGAGACCGACTGACGCGATGCGCCGCGCCTTCGCCGCGACAAGTCTGTCGTTCGTCCTGGCGAGTTCCGGTTGCTCGGGCGTCTTCCAGCGCTCGATGCCCGACGTGCCCGAGGCTTACGATGTCGCGGTTCGTACGTCGTCGCCCTTGCGGGTCGGCAGTGCCGAACGCGACGTCACCCCACCGGTCGGCGGCTGGCTGGCCGGCTTCAGTCTCGCGCGCGCGAGCACGGGCGTCGCGTCGCCATTGAAGGTCCGCGTGCTCGTGGTCGACGCGGGCGAACGGCGCTTCGCGATCGTCGGCGTCGACAACCTCGGCGTGATGCGCGAGGACGTCGACTGGATCAAGTCCGGGCTCGCGGGGTTCGCGAACGGCGACGTCTTTCTCTGCTCGAGCCACACGCACGCCGGGCCCGATCTGGTCGGGTTGTGGGGCTACTACTTCCTGAGCTCGGGGCGCGACCGCGGGTATCTCGCGACTCTGCGGCGCGCCACTGCGGAGGCCGTGGGTGAGGCTCTCGCCGCGGCGCGGCCGGCGACGTTCGTTCTCGGGGAATCGCGCCTGCCGCCGCGAGGGCTCGTCAAGAACGCCAACCGCGCCGAGGTCTTCGATCGACGTGTGACGGTGCTGCAGGCGCGTGCCATCGACGATGGTTGTCCGCTCGGGACCCTTCTGCACCTCGCCTGCCATCCCGAAGTGCTGCGGCGCGGCAACACCGAGATCTCTGCCGACTTCGTCGGCGATCTGTGCGACGCATGGCGCGAGCGCGGCCACGGCCAGGCCGTGTTCGCGAACGGAGCGCTCGGCGCGATGATCTCACCGGACGTGTCGCCGCACGATCGTTCCGGGGTGCGGCGCATGGGGGAGGTGCTGTGCGACCTGTGCGAGCAGGCGCTCGCTGCAGCACAGCCGATCGCCTCCGACCCGATCGAAGTCCGTCGCGCAGACGTGTACCTGCCGATGGTGTCGCCGGGGTTCCGTATCGGCCGGCTCACCACCACGTTGCAGCGCGAGGTCTTCGACGGGTGCGCGCGCAGCACCGTCGGCTGGCTGCGCATCGGTGGGTTCGAGGCGATCGCCGTTCCTGGTGAAGCGGAACCTGCGCTCGCGGCTCGACTGCGTGCTGCGGTCCACCGCCCGAACGCACTGATCTTCGGCCTCTGCGACGACGAAGTCGGCTACCTGCTGCGGGAACAGGAGGCGATCGATCCGGAGTACGCGTACGAACGGTCGATGAGTCCGTGCCGGTCGGCGGGCGAGCGGGTCTCCGCCGCGATCGTCGGAGTCACGGACGGTACGGGTACGGCAGCCAGCCGTTGACCGAGTCGAACACCGGCCAGAACAGGTACGGCAGGATGTTGCTCGCGACGACGAACGTGACGATCGTGATCCACGGCAGTCCCTCGATCGCCTCGAACGTCTTCCGCGCAGAAGGACCGAGCCCCTTCATCACTCCTGCGCCGTCGAGCGGCGGCAGCGGGATGCAGTTGAAGAGGGCGAGGATGAGGTTGAGGACCAGGAAGGTGCCGGCGATGCGGCGCACGGCTTCCGTCGTGTCCGATTCCGGGCGTCCCACGAACCACAGCACCGCGAAGGCGATCGCCGCGACGACGACGTTCGCGATCGGGCCGGCGGCCGACATCAGCGCGGCCTTGCGCGGGTGGTGGTAGGCCCAAATCGGGTCGTAGGGCGTCCTGGCGAAGCCGAAGCACCAGTTGCCGCCGTTGACGTAGAGGCTCAACAGGGGGAGCGCGACCATGCCGATCGGCTCCTGCCGGATGTGCGGCACGGGGTTCAGTGACACCTGTCCGGTGCGGTACGCAGTCCGGTCGCCGCCGAGCAACGCGAAGAGCGCGTGCGCGGCTTCGTGCACCGTGACGCTGACGAGGAACGTCACGTACCAGAGGATCGCGTGCTCCCAGTTCATCGCGCCTCCTCCGCGGAGGCTCCGTCGTCCGGCGCGTCGTCCATCGCCGCAGCGAGTTCGGCGGTCACCTTCGTGACCTTCGTCTCGGTGGCGGCCAGCTTCTGGCGGCAGAGCGCGAGCAGCGCGGCCGCACGTTCGACCTTCTCCGCCAGCACGTCGAGGTCGATCTCGCCCGACTCGATGTCCTGGAGGATCTGCTCCAGCTCCGCGCTCGCCGCTGCGTACGTGGGTTCGTCGGCCTTCTTCTTCTTTTCACTCATGAGGATCCTGCTGAACGTCGTCGATACGGCCGCTCGCGCGGCCGTCACGGAACTGGATCTGCACGGCAGTGCCCGCTGCGACCCGCGAGGCCGACGGCAGCACGCGGCCGTCTGCAGAGCGGACGAGAGCGTAGCCGCGCCCGAGCACGCGGCGGGGGTCGAGCAGGCGCAGTCGCGTCGTGCGCTGGTCGAGGGTCGCCGCGGCGCCATCCAACGAACGGCGCGCGGCGTCGCGGCCGCGGCTCATTGCGTTCTCGAGAAGGAAGCGCTGCCGCTGCAGGAACAGGCGGGCGCGGGCTTCGATCTCCCGTCCGGCCGCGGCCAGGGCGCCTCGGTGACGGACCAGCCGGAACGTGATGGCTCGCTGCAGGCTTCGCGTGAGTCGGTCGAGTTCGTCACGGTGGTCGTGCACCCGTTCGGAAGCCGCGCTTCGGAGCCGCGCGCCGCGTGCATCGACGTCCTCGCGGGCGTCTTCGACACCGCGCACGAGCAGTTCCGCCACGGCGGTCGGGGTCTTCTCCGAGTGTGCGATCGCGTCGAGCACGGTCTGGTCGCGCTGGTGGCCGATGCCGACGACGATCTTCAGCGGGTGCTTCGCCACCGCATGTGCGACGTCGCGATCGTCGAACCACGCGAGATCGGTGCGCGACCCGCCGCCGCGCAGTATGCAGAGCACGTCGTGGTCCGCAGCGCGCTGCGCGAACCACTCGAGGCCGCGAAGGAGGCTCGGCTTCATCTCGACCCCCTGCACCTTGATCGGCAGCAGCGTCACCGCCAGACCGGTTCGCGACTCTTCGAGGTGGCGCAGGAAGTCGTTCCAGCCGTCCGAGTCGGGACTCGCCAGCACGCCGATTCGGAGCGTCGGCACGGGGAACCCGAGCGAACGGTTGCGATCGGCGAGGCCCTTCTGCGTGAGGTCTCGCAGGATCTGCTCGCGGGTGAGGGCGAGCTTTCCGAGTGTGAAGCTCGGATCGATGTCCTCGACGACGACCTGGTACCGACCCGATGCGATGTAGAGGTCGACCTTCACGAGGACGCGGACCTCGATCCCGTCGCGCAGTGTCAACGAAGGCTCGGAGGCGAGCAGGCGGGGCAGGACGCGCTCGGCCGTGCCGGCGAACAGGGCGACCTCCACCGCCGCGGTCGCGCGTGCTTCGCCTCGCAGCTTCTCCACGAGCTGGAAGAACCGGTGCTGGCGGCCCGCGGTCTTGTCGAAGTCGACGATCTCGCCGACGACCCAGAACGAGTCGGGGAACAGTTGGCGCATGCCGTCGCGCACGCGCCGGTTGAGCGCCGAGATCGAGAGCGCCTCGACTGGCCCCGGGGACGTCGTGATGGCGTCGCCGTCGGGTGTGGGCAGCGGCAACGTGCGCTGGCTTCGCTCGCGACCGTCCTTCGGCGATGGTGGCGGTTCGGCGCGCAACGTCCCCGCGAGCAGCGACGAGATCTCCGGCGCGAACTCGAAGAGGTGCCGGCTGAAGACCGAGAACACCTTCTCGACGTGGGTGGCCGGCACACGCCAGGTCTTGCCCTTCGGGTCCCAGCGGCGGCCGGGCAGATCCTTCACGAGGGCGACGAGGTCTTCACGGTACGGAAAACGGATCAGCAGGTTCGTGCCGTCCGGATCCAGTTCCACGGAACCCGTCATCGCCGGGTTCTCATAGCGGATCACGCGCCGTCGTGAGCACGGAAACCGCAGCGCGCGCCGCGTCCTTGGCTTCGTCGAGCGTGACGGGACGACCGAGAATCGTCGCGAGGTCTGTCATCACGTCCGGCGACAGTCCGCATGGGCGCACTTCGAACCATGGGGCGCTGTCCATCGCGACGTTGATCGAGATCCCGTGCAGGTTGATCCAGTGCTTCACCGCGACGCCGATCGACGCGAACTTGCGACGACCGACGAATACACCGGTTCCGTCGACCGATGGGGTTGCTTCGGCGCCCAGCGCCGCGGCCACCCCGACGCCGAGAGCTTCGAGGCGGCGAAGCCAGTCGCGGACGTCGCGGCGCGGAAGGCGCACGATCGGATACACGACGAGCTGTCCCGGGCCGTGGAACGTGATCCGACCGCCTCGCTCGATGGGTACGATGCCCGGCCGGAGCTCTTCGGGCGGTGTCGCGCGGCCTGCGGTGTAGACGGGGTCGTGCTCGACCATGAGGATGCGGCCGGCCTCCGTGCCGGCGTGCACCGCGGCGTGGAGCTCGCGCATTCGTGCCAACACGTCCGCGTAGGGAGCGCGACCGAGATCCTCGACTTGGGCGAGCAAGAAGGCAGACTATCGCGTCGTGGTGCACACCGCGCTCTTCGAGGCCGTGCTGGCGTTCCAGGTGATCGTCGTGGCGCCGAGCCCGGCCACGATCGGCGAACAAGTCGTGGTCCGCGCGAAGGGGGTGGATGAGGAGCCGATCGCAGGACTCGCCATCGAGGTCGTTGAGCCGGATGGGAAGGTGCGTGCGATCGGCACCACGGACCAGCGCGGCGAAGTCTCGTGCACGCCTACGATTCCGGGCGAGCACGTGTTCGGGGCCGCGATCGGATCCGTTGCCGTGCTCGCACCGCACCATGTGGTGGGGAGTCGTCGGACGTGGTTCGCGGCGCTGGTGGCGGTTCCCCTGGGCCTCGCGGCACTCTGGGCGATGGGGCGCGCCTGTGCGCTCAGCCGATCACGCGGTCGACGTGACCCTTGACGGTGCGCAGGTCGACGTTGCCGGTGAAACGGTCGACCTCCTTGCCGTCCTTGAAGAACACGCACGTCGGCACGCTCATGATGCCGAAGCTGGCCGCGGCGTCCTGTGCCGCGTCGATGTCGATCTTGTAGACGTCCATGCGGCCCTTGTACTCGCCGGCGACCTTGTCGATGGTCGGAGCGAGCGCTTTGCAGGGCTGGCACCAACTGGCCGAGAAGTCGACGAGCACCGGGACCTTTGCGGCTTGGATCGTCTTCTGGAAGTTGGCGTCGTTGAGTTCGGTGACCATTTGTAGGGAGGGGCGTCGAGGGTGGTCGACGGGCCCGCATTTTGGCTGGGCACTCCACCGGCGCAAGGGTCCGCCTCAAGTGGTTCGTCCACGGTGTCGATTCTCGGGAACGAGATCGTCCCGGAATGAAGCTGGTCTCCCTGTCGATGGTGCGGAACGAGGAATACTGGATCTGGTATGCCCTCACCTCCGTCGCACCGCACGTCGACGAGGTCCTCGTCTTCGACAATCACTCCGAGGACCGAACGGTCGACATCGTGCAGGGCATGCGGCATCTCGGTGCGAAGCTGACCTTGTTCGAAGGATTCGGTGGCAGCGACGAGCACGCGAATCGAGAGGCGATGCTCGCCGAGGCGCGTCGCCGCGGCGCGACGCACGTGCTGACGCTCGATGGCGACGAGGTGTACGCCGACGACGTGCTGTCGTTCTGTCGCCGGCTCCTCGAAGTGCACGAGCACCTTCCCGCCTTGCACGATCCGCCGCTCGACCACGGACGGCCGTTCGACCCGGCGCCGACCGAAGGTGCTCTCGTCAAGAACCTCGGGCTGCGACCGATCTGCCCCGGGTTCGACGGGCCGGGCACGTGTCGGCCGATCGACTACGCGCTGCCCGACACCTACCACGGGGCATACAACTACCTCGTCCGCATCTCGTCGCTCGCGAACCTGCGCGGCAACGGCCTCGGCTGGGGCCTCTACGGCCAGCTCGAGACCGGTGATCGCTACATCCAGGCTTCGCCGCACACGCTGTGGCTGCCGGGTTTGTGGTTCCTGCACTTCACCTACCACCCGCGCTCGAGCCGCCGAACCGCGGCGCCGATGCGCGATGGGGCGATGCAGTGGCATCGCGGCGTGCGCGACCACGGCAACGCGCCGATCCACGCCCATGTGCACTGGCCGTCGGCGCTGCTGAGGCCGGACGGCCCCGGCAACCCGACGCTCGAATCGTGGGGCGTCGTGGAACCGCCGGTCGGTCGGCCTCGCGTGCGCCTGACCGACCTGGTCGCTCCCTGAGCCCGAACGGGCCGCGTCAGTTCGTGCGGTTCAGCGCCGCGAGGAGGCGATCGGTCGGGATGCCGTTTTGCGTCGCGACTTCTTCGATCGAGTCGTGCGGGTTGAAACCGCAGTTGCGGCAGCCGCCGAGATGGAAGTCTCGCATCAGCACCATGCCGAGCGACGGGTCGGCGGTGAGGGCTTCGAGCAGCGTCGTCTTCGCGTTGAAGCGCGCGTTCGTCGGGTTGTCGGTCTTCGTGGGGTTGTTCATGGAACTCGTTTCACTCCGCGTTGAGGATGCTGACACGCTGCGCGACCTTGCCGGCGATGTCGGCGAGAGCCCGCGCGCTGGCCGAGCCCGGCTCGGCGACCGTGATCGGGCGTCCGGAGTCTCCGCCTTCCCGGACCGCCATCTCGATGGGAACCTGGCCGAGCAGCGGGACGCCGAATTCGCGTTCGATCTTCGCACCGCCGCCCTGGCCGAAGAGGTGGTAGCGCTCCGTGTGGCCAGGCGGCGTGAACCAGGCCATGTTCTCGACGACGCCGAGAATCGGCACGTTCACGGTCTGGAACATCCGGATGGCCTTCTTCACGTCGAGCACGGACACGTCCTGCGGCGTCGTGACGATGATCGCGCCGATCAGGTGCGCCTGCTGGCTCAGCGACAACTGCGCGTCGCCGGTGCCCGGCGGCAGGTCGACCACGAGGTAGTCCAGGTCGTGCCACGCGACATCGAAGAGAAACTGGCGCACCGCAGAGTGCAGCATCGGCCCGCGCCAGATCACCGGTTGGTCCTCCGCGACCAGCAGCGCCATCGACATCACTTGGAGCCCGTGCCGCTCGAACGGCACGATCTTCTTCTCGACGACCGCCGGTTGCCCGGTCAGGCCGAGCATCAGGGGCACGTTCGGGCCGTAGACGTCCGCGTCCAGGATGCCGACGCGTGCGCCGGTGCGCTGCAGGGCGCAGGCGAGGTTGACCGCAACGGTCGACTTGCCAACTCCGCCTTTGCCGGACGACACGGCGATCACGTTCTTCACGCCGGGGATCGTTCCCTTGTCGCCGAGCACGGGGCGGCTCGCGGTGACCTGTGCGGACATGTGCACGGACACGTTGGCGACTCCGGGGACCGCGCCCACGGCTCTCTCGGCTTGAGAGCGCATCAGGTCCTTCACCGGGCACGCGGGCGTCGTGAGTTCGATCGTGAACGCGACACCGCCGCCGCAGACTTTGAGGTCCTTCACGAACCCGAGGCTGACGATGTCGCGGTGGAGATCCGGGTCCTGCACGCTGCGCAGGGCGTCGAGGATCATCGCTTCGGTTGGTTCCGTCTGCGGCACTGGCATGAGGGGGCGCAGAATTAGCCTCGTGTTGGGGCCAATTCAAGCGGCCGGGCCGGGGGCACTTCGGAAGAAGCTGGGCCCCTGGTTCGTCGAATCCCGCTTCGAGAACCGACGACCTTCCCTTGCGGCGGGCCGGGCGGTACGAGCCGTTCCCTGACGCGCATCCGCAGAGCTAGAGTCCATCCATGTTGCGAGCGACACTGTCTGTCTTCCTGTTCTCGGTGGCCATCCTTCCGGGCCAGGAGAAGACGGACGATGGAGCGCCCGGCCGGGTCGAGAAACGGATGCAGGCCGCGCGTGAACGGGCTCTGAAGGAGGGCAGGGACCTCGCGGAGATCCTCGGCGCCAAGGGCGGCAAGGAGGACCTCGAAAACGAGGAGATGACTCGGCTCGCGGAGATGGCGAGGGTGGCGCGAGAGGGAATGCGCGGGGCAGGGTCGTTCGTCCGATTCGTCCCGTCGGTGAAGCCAGCGAAGCTGATGCCGGGTCAGTCCGGAACGCTCTTCGTGACCGCGACCCTGAGCGGCCAGGCCGTGCTGGAGGCGCCGCTCGCGATGGAGCGCCTGAGTGGTGAGCGCCAGGGGCACGTGACGCTCGGTGCGATGACGGTGCACGCGGCGGAGCCGGGTCGCCTCGCGGTCGCCTATCTCGGTCGGCCCGTCTACGACAACTACGTGGTCCTCGAAGTTCCCGTGACCATGGCGCCGGATGCCGAGGTCGGTTCGCGGCAGAAGGTGCAAGTCGAGTGGCGCTTCGACATCCACGACGGCGCGAGCGCGCAGCTGGTGGGCAAATTCATCGACGGCACCGCCATCGACATCGAGGTCGGCCAGGCTTCCGATCCCGCAGTCAAAGGGGCAGCCAAGGCGACTCCGGCCGATGCTCCAGTCGCGACGGTCCCGCTCGCCGCGTCGCCGGCCGGACCCGCGTCGTCGGTGCGCGAATCCTCGCCGTCCGTGCCCCGCGTGGTGTCGGGGGTCGCTCCCCACGCGGTGCCCGAAGAGTCCGCGTCACTGGCCAACCCGCCTGCGGTCGACAGCGGCTCGGATCTGCCGCCCACCGACTCGCCGATCGGGGTCCTGCCCCTCGCAGTGGGTGGCGGTCTGCTGCTCCTCGTGATCGTGCTGCTGCTCGCACGGAAGCGCTGACCCCCGCTGGTGGGCGGCGCCCGCATGGGCGTGGCTCAGGGCTTCCCTCTCAGGCGCTGCTTCACCGGCCGCCGGGAAACGGGCTGGGCGATCCCGGTTCGTCGCCGTTCGGGCCCGCGGCCCAGCACGGCACGGCAGTTGTGCAAGGTCCCTTCGCTGCGATGCGTCCGCCGTCGGCGGGTCATCGAAGCCCTGATTCGCGGGAGGGTCGTATCAACGACCATCTCAACGCTCCCGAGGAACCCCGATGGTGCTCTCCAAACTCCTTCCGCGTCGGCGCTTCAAGCTCTCGGACCACGAGAGTGTCGCCGTTTCCCTGCTCGATGCGATGCTCGACGTGGAGAGCGATCGTTTCGCCGGGACGATCGAGGCTCTCGCCAAGGAGTTCGCTCGGGCGAAGGCGACGGTCGCCGTGGCCCCCTACCGCGAGACCCGGGTCGCCAGTGACAATTCGGCAGTCGTTGCCGACCTGCCGGACCTTCGTGGCAGTCACTACCAGGCCGATCTGCGCCGCATCACTCCGATGGACCGCGAAGAGGAGTTCCGGATGGCGCGTCGGTACGAGTTCCTGCGTCACCTGGTTCGGCGGGAACTGGAGGCGGCGGGGTATTCGCTGGCCGAAGCCAGCGACCTCGCGAAGCGTCCGGCGATCCACGTGCTCGCGGCCCTTCGCAGTCGGCGGCTTCGCAAGGGAGTCGATCGGGCGTGGTTCGAGGCGACGATCCGGTTGTTCGAGGACCTGCGAAACCTGTACGTCGAGGGATCCCTCTCGATCGTGCTCTCCACGGTGAACCGCTACCGCGGCCTCGGCGTGGACACGATCGATCTCATCCAGGAAGGCAACTCGTCCCTGTTCCAGGCGATCGAGGGCTTCGATTGGCGGCGCGACGTGCGCTTCCGTACCTACGCCCAGTACTGGGTGCACCAGGCCGTGTTGAAGATGCTCTACAACAGTTCGCGCACGGTGCGCGTGCCGATCTGGGTGCAGAAGCTGCTCGGCAAGATCCGTCGCGCGCAGGACCAACTGCGTCGCGATGGCCGTGAACCGACGAGCGCGGACATCGCGCAGCGCGTGGGCGTCTCGCCGGAGAAGGTCGAGTGGATTCTGTCGACGCGCCGCTACGCCGTCAGTCTCGACGCCGAGCCGATGCCGGGCGAAGGCGGTTCGTTGGGCCAAAACCTACCGGACGAGACTCTGCTGCCGATCCCCGAGTCGATTCCTCCGGGCGACCTTCGCGAAGCGCTCGACACCGCGATGGCGGACCTGCCTCCGCGCGAGCAGAGGATCCTGCGTCGCCGCTTCGGGCTCGACGGGGGAGAGCCGCAGACCCTGGGCGAGATCGCGAGCGAACTCGGCATCACGGCCGAGCGCGTGCGCCAGCTGCAGAACGCGGCTCTCGGCAGGATCAAGAAACCGGCGAAGCTGCAGCGCCTGCAGGCGTTCGTCGAGTGAACCGCGCGCGCAGCGCGCGTCACTCGTCCGGTGAGTCGGCTGGGTCCTTGCCTTCCCGGCTGGCCGTCACCATCAGCGAGTAGGTCTCGTCGAAGAGGCGGCGGTAGACCGATGGGCGTTGGTCCCGATGCAGAGGCAGGATGCGGCGCATCGTGCGGACGTTGCGCAATTCGATCGTGGCGATGACGGCACCGGCTTCACCGGAACCCGACGCGAGCACTTCGCCCGTCGGATCGACGATGCGACCGTCGCCCGGGAATGCCATGGCTTCGCCGTTCCGCTGCGAAGGCTCCTGGCCCGTCCGATTGCAGCCGATCACGAACATCTCGTTCTCGATCGCCCGCGCGCGGAGCAGCGTCCTCCAGTGCAGCGCGCGCGCTTCAGGCCACTGGCCGGGCACGGCGAGCAGTTCAGCGCCCTTGCGGAAGTAGTAGCGCGCCAGCTCCGGGAACCGCAGGTCGTAGCAGATCAGGATCCCGATGCGTCCGAGCGAGGTCTCGGCAATGCATGGGTCGTGTCCCCACGCATGCAGTCGGTGCTCGAGGTTCGGCGAGAAGAGATGGATCTTGCGGTACTTGGCGCGAACTTCGCCCCGCTCGAAGACGACCGCGGTGTTGAAGAACTTGCCGTCCGCGGCCTCCAGCGCGCTGCCGATCGCGACGAGCCCGTGGCTCGCGGTCAACTCGCGCAGATCCTCTTCGGCGGCGGCCGAAGCGTGGAGGAGCGCCTCGTCCGGGTTCGCGACGAACGACGTCGGCCAAAGTTCGGGCAGCACGCAGAGCTGGGCGCCGCCGGCGACGGCTTCTTCGACGCCCGTCCGCATGGCGGCGACGTTGGTGGCAACGTCACCCGGGCGCACGTCGAACTGGACACAGGCGGCCCGATACTCGTCCGGGGGCGTCGTGGAGGTCACCATGGGGAGGATAGCCGCCTGCCGGGCCGGTGGTCACTCACGCAGTTCCCGGTTCCCCGTTGGAGGCCGGAAACGACGACGGGGAGTGCCGCGTCGCGCGTCACTCCCCGTGCGTTCGGGTCCGACCTGGTCGGCTCAGCCCTTGAACAGCATGTCGTCGGTCGGCAGGCCCTGCGGCTTCTTCGCACGCGGCGCGGCGTTCGTGCGCGTCTCCACGATCAGCTGGTCGCTCGGCTTGAAGATGATCGTCTCCTTGTTGGCGACGTCGATGCTCTCGCCAGTGAGCGGGTGCTTGTATGCGCGGCCCTTGCGGATGCGGCGCTCGAACGTGCCGAAGCCCTTCACCGCGACCTTGCCGCGGCCTCGGAGCAGGTCACTGACCGCGTCGAGAACCGCGTCGAGGACGCGTGCCGCGGTGCGCCGCGGGACGTTGAGTTCCTCCGCGACCTTGTCGGCGAGGATTCCCTTGTTGGCTTGGCGGCCGAAGGCCTCCGCGCCGTTGTTGGTGCTCGTCGCGTGATCCATGCGTTCGGTCGCATCCTGCTTAGTCGTGCGAGTCATCCCTCTTCCCCTGTTTGCCCGGTTGGCTCGTGTGCAAGCGGACTGAGTCGTCCGCCTCGAATTCTTGTTCGTCGTCCCGTCAGCTCTTGGCGACTTGCGGAGTGGACTTGGACCCTGCGACGAATCGCTCGAGGCCCGAGACCAGCTTCGCGAGGTAGCGCGCCGCGACACTGCCGGGGAAGACTTCGCTGAATGGCGCGCGCTTCAAAACGGCGCCCTCAACGGAGCTATCTTCCGGCAGCAATCCGAGCCAGTTGAGGTCGAAGCCCAAAAAGCGCTCCGTGCAGCCCTTCAGCTTCAGGAACACCTGCTCGGCTTCTTCCGGCGAGCGCACGCGGTTGACGACGCAGTGGATCGGCTTGTTGTAGCCGTCCTGCACGACGACCTTGACGATGCCGTACGCATCGGCGATCGCCGCGAAGTTGCTCGTCGTCACCAGGATCGTGTGGTCGGCCATCGACACGAAGTCGGTGACGCCCCTCGACACGCCGGCGCCGGTGTCCAGCAGGATCACGTCGCAGAACGGCGACAGATCCTCGATCGCCACGCAGATGCGGGCGCGGCCGTTGTCGTCGAGATTCGCCATCTCCTTCACGCCGCTGCCGCCGCTGATGAACTTCACCTTGCAGGGGCCGTTCTCGATGATCTGCGCGAGCTCGGCCTTGCCCTCGATGTAGTCCGACAGCGTCTTCGCCGGCTTGATGCCCGCGAGGATGTGTGCGTTCGCGAGGCCGAGATCCGTGTCGACGATGATCGTGCGGTAACCCCTGCGACTGAACTCGCATGCGAGGTTGACCGACAGCGACGTCTTGCCGACGCCGCCCTTTCCTGATGTCACGGCGAAGATCGTCGCCTTCTTCCCCGTCTTGTCCGGTTGATTCGGTTGCTCGACCATGTTGTCACCGATCCGCGGTGGCGGAACTCCGGCGATCATCGGCAACCGCGTCCTTCGAGCTTGTGTCCAACTGCGGGACGATGCCGAGTGCCAGAACTCAACGGCGCGGCGTCGGCGACCGATCCCAGGCACATCGCGGTTCGCGGCGTGCGTGCTGCGAAACGAGACAGTTCATTCTCGGTCCCCGGGGCAGCCATGTCGTCGCGACTTCCGCGCACCAACGCTCGCAGTTTCCAGTTGCCTGTCGGTCTGTTGCGCGGGCGCCTGGCGCGAGTCGCCCTGGCGATGCCTGTCGCGGCGATGGTCAGCGCGGTACTGCTCCTGACGCTGTACTGCCGGAGCCTGCTGCTGGATGCGGCGACCGGCGGACCCGTGGCGATCGGCAATCTTCCGCTCTTGCTCGTGGCCGGCGGATTCCTCGCCGCGAGTGCTTCCGTCGTGCTGCTGCAATCGATGCGTCTCGCGGCACGGGTCGCGGGCCCGGAGGTGCGGCTCGTGCGCGCGTTGCAGCGGATCCGGTCCGGCGATCTCACGTTCCGCGTGCACCTGCGCCGCGGCGATCTCCTGACCGGCCTCGCCCGCGAATGCAACGCGCTGCTGGACTGGCTGAACGCGAACCCGCCGAGCGGCTCACGCACCGGCACCGACATCGTGCAGTTCGACGAGGCCACCGCGGCCGTCGTCGAGGAGAACGTCCCGATGGAGGTCGGTCCGTGAGCTGGCACGGGTCGTCGCGCGGCGAGTGGATCGCAGCGGTCCTCGTGCTCGCGACCTCGCTCACGGGCAGCGCACTGTTGCGGGTCTGGGCCGCCGATCTCGTGAGTGCCACCGACCGCCGTGATGCACAGGTCGAACGCTTCCGTGCAGACCCGAGGCCGAGCGTCGTGAAGGACGACGCATGGACCGGGCTCTTTCCGGGGCACGTTCTCGTGCCGGAGAAGGCGCCGTGGGGGCCGTTCTTGGCCGTGCATGCCGCGCCGCGGCGGGTGGAACGATGAGCTCTCGCGGCGTCCGTTCGGGCGGGTGCTGGCGCGCCCTCGTCGATTCGCCCCTGCTGATGGCGACGTGGGTCGCGATCGTCGCGGTCTTCGCGGCGGTCTTCGAAGTGGCGCATGCGCTCGGCCGGGCGCACGCGACTCGCATGGATGCGGCGGATGCGCTCGCCCATGCGGCGGCGGAGACGGCGCTGCTGCGGCGCGCGAGCGGTGACTGGACGATGCCGAGTGCGCGCATCGGCGAGGTGCAGCTCGCGGTCGGCAACCGGGCCGGCGAGTGGTTCGTCACTGCGACCGTCGAGGGTCGTTCGCTGGCCTTCCGTGCCGCCGACCTCCCCGGTGCGTCGCCCGTGGTGTTCGCGCGGCCCTGTTCGTACGTCGATCGGACCCTCGTCGGCTCGACCGTCGGGTGCCGGATCGATGGTGGCGAACTGCCGCGCTTCGACGAACGCGTGTTGTCCGATGCCGAGCGGGCCGACCAGTGCGCGATGCTCCGCCGCGACGGCGGCGTCGCGCTCCTGACGTTCGAGACCGGAACGGAGCGCGACGACTTCGTCTTCGACGCGGCCCGGACGAGGAGCGAAGTCTCCGTGTCGCGGGACATCCTCGTCGTGCCCGGTCACCTGTGGATCCAGCCGTCCGATCGGCCTCTGCACTTCGTACTGCAGAAGGACCTCGTCGTCGTCGTCCGCGGCAATCTCTACGTCGGTCGATCGATCGAGGTGAGCGGTCGTGGTCGCCTCGTGTTCGCGACGTGCGTCGATCCGGACGCGGCCGTGTTCGCGGACATCGACGGCAATGGCCGCTGGTCGCCCGGGGACCGGCTGCGGCGCGGCGCGGAGTTCCGTGGGCCGATGGAAGGCACCGGCAACGTGTACCTGGGGCTGCGCGGCGAGCCGTCGGTGCTGCGCGTCGACGCGGGCCTCGTCGTCGCCGGTGAGGCGCACCTCGCGGCGGATGCCCACGTCGAGGGGCCGGTCGTCCTCTCGTTCGGCGTCACCGAGGCGCGGTCGCGTCCCTGCCGTCTCGTCCCCGAGGGTCGGTGGTCGTTCCAGATCGAGCGCGAGGTCGTGCCGGGCTTCGTGGTGCACGGCGGGCGTCGGCCGGGTGTGCTACGCGACGCGGCGGATCCCGGGTCATCTCGCGAACAGGCTCTTTACGTCGCGACCCCCGCTCGCTAACGTCCCGGCCCCCTCGCGGGGTCGTAGCTCAGTTGGTAGAGCGATGCGTTCGCAATGCATAGGTCAGGGGTTCGACTCCCCTCGACTCCACCAGGAAGTGCGGCCTGCAGGATGCGCAAGTGTCCGGCAGGCCGCATGCATTTCGGCGACGGTGTCTCGCTGCGGTGGGCGCGCGCCCGGCTGACCAGCCGCGGGCCCAACGCGGCAGTCGACGTTCTGCGGATGGCGGCCGTCCGGGTCGCTACCTAGAATCCTCGCCCTCCACATTCGACCGGGGCCGGCCAGCACCGGTCCCGAACCCGCAACAGACAGGAAGCAACATGGGTCGCCCAGTGATCGTCTCCGCCTGCCGAACGCCGATCGGCAAGTTCCAGGGTGCCCTTCAGTCCTTCACCGCGCCGCAACTCGGCGGCCTTGCGGTCGCCGAGGCCTTGCGCCGCGCGAAGGTCCCGGGCGATCAGGTGGAGGAGGTGCTGATGGGCAACGTGCTCCAGGCCGGCCTCGGCCAGAACCCGGCGCGGCAGTCGTTGCGCGCCGCGGGCATCCCGGACGCCGTCGCCGCCGTGACCATCAACAAGGTCTGCGGCTCCGGCCTCAAGACTGCCATGCTGGCCGCCCAGGCGATCAAGGCCGGTGATCTGAAGGTCGCGGTCGCGGGCGGCATGGAGTCGATGTCGAACACTCCGTACTACCTGCCGTCGGCGCGCGGGGGCGCGCGTCTTGGCCACACCCAGGCTCTCGACGGCATCGTGTGGGATGGTCTGTGGGACCACTACAACAACTTCCACATGGGCAACACTGGCGAACTGGTGGCCCAGAAGTACGGCGTGACGCGCGCCGAACAGGACGCGTACGCCGCGGAGAGCCATCGCCGCGCGGTTGCCGCGCAGAAGGCCGGCGCGTTCGATGCCGAGATCTTCGGCGTCGAGATCAAGCAGAAGAAGGGCGATGCCGTGACGGTGCGCGTCGACGAGGGTCCGCGCGCCGACAGCACCGTCGAGGCGCTCGCGAAGCTGAAGCCGGCCTTCCAGCCGAACGGCGGCACCGTGACGGCGGGCAACGCCAGTTCGATCAACGACGGCGCTGCTGCGGTCGTCGTCTGCGACGAGGACTGGGCCAAGGCCCACGGCATCGCGCCGCTCGCGCGCATCACCGGCTACGCGACGGGCGGGCTCGCTCCCGAGTGGGTGATGATGGCGCCCGAGGTCGCGACGAAGAAACTGTGCGCGCTGCTGCGCTGCTCGCCGCGCGACTTCGACCTCGTCGAGATGAACGAGGCGTTCTCCGTGCAGATGGTGGCTTTGCAACGCCAGCTCGAGATCGACGCCGCGAAGTGGAACGTGCACGGCGGCGCGGTCGCGCTCGGTCACCCGATCGGCTGCTCCGGCACGCGCGTCCTCGTCACGCTGCTGCACGCACTGCAGCGCCACGGCAAGACGCGCGGCATCGCCGGGCTCTGCCTCGGCGGCGGCAACGCCGTCGTGATGAGCGTCGAACGCGTCTAGGCCCGAATCCCGCAAACAGACCCATGACCACTCCCTCCCTTCCCAAAGCTGTCGCCGTGATCGGCGCCGGCACCATGGGCAACGGCATCGCTCAGGTCTTCGCGACCTGTGGCGTCACCACGCACCTGATCGACGTCAAGTCCGAGTTCGTCGAGAAGGGCGTCGCGAACATCCACAAGAGCCTCGCGAAGTTCCAGGAGAAGGGCACGCTCACCGCCGACCAGGTCGTGTCGACGAAGGCGCGACTGAAGGCGGGCACCGACATGGGGGCTCTCGCGGGCGTCGACCTCTGCATCGAGGCGGTCACCGAGAACCTCGCCGTGAAGACGAAGGTGTTCCAGGACGCCGACGCGGCGCTGCCTGCCGCGTCGATCCTCGCGAGCAACACTTCGTCGATCTCGATCACCGTGCTGGCGGCGAAGACGAAGCGCGCCGATCGCGTCATCGGCATGCACTTCATGAACCCGGTGCCGTTGATGAAGCTCGTCGAAGTCATCCGCGGCAACGACTCGAGCGACGCGACGACCGACGCGGTGCTCGGCTGGTCGACGGCGCTCGGCAAGATCCCGGTGCCCGCCAACGACTACCCGGGCTTCGTCGCGAACCGCATCCTGATGCCCATGATCAACGAAGCCGCGTTTGCCCTGATGGAGGGCGTTGCGACGCGCGAGGCGATCGACGAGATCATGAAGCTCGGCATGAACCACCCGATGGGCCCGCTCACGCTGGCGGACTTCATCGGCCTCGACGTCTGCGTGTCGATCCTCGACGTGCTGAAGGAAGGGCTCGGCGACGACAAGTACCGCGCGTGCCCGCTGCTGCGCCGCCTCGTTGCGGCCGGCCACCTCGGGCGCAAGACCAAGCGCGGCTTCTACGACTACTCGCAGGCCAAGTGACCGCGACCGTGACCAACACCACGAAGATGCAGAACGTCCAGGTCCCCGACTTCTCCCTGTCGCCGGAGCTGGCGGCGTTCCGCGACACGGTCCGCACGTGGTGTCGCGAGCACCTCGGCAACGCCGTGGCGTACGACGCCGAGACGCGGTTCCCGCGCGACGCGGTGGCCGCCGCCGCGAAGGCGGGCCTCCTGCGCACGACAGTCGCGAAGGAGTTCGGCGGCTCGGCGATGGGCAATCTCGCGAGCTGCATCATGCTCGAGGAGATCAACTCGGTCTGCGCGTCGACCGGCGTGACGATCAGCGTGCACAACTCGCTGGTGAACTCGCTGCTGGGCAAGTGGTGCAACGAGGCGCAGAAGCGCCGCTGGTTCCCGAAGCTCGTCACCGGCGAGTGGCTCGGCGCCTACTGCCTCAGCGAAGCGTTCTCCGGTTCGGACGCCGCGGCGCTGCGCTGCGAAGCGAAGAAGGAAGGCGACCACTACGTGATGAACGGCGCCAAGCTGTGGATCACGACCGGCAGCGAGGCGAAGTTGTTCGTCGTCTTCGCGCGCACCGGCCCCGACCGCGTGAAGGGCATCTCGGCGTTCGTCGTCGAGAAGGACTGGCCCGGCGTCGGCGTGGGCAAGAAAGAGCGCAAGCTCGGGCTGCGCGGATCGCCCACGACCGAGATCGTGCTCGAGAACGTCAAGGTGCCCGCCGACTGCCTCGTCGCGCAGGAAGGGCAGGGCTTCACGATCGCGCTCGACACGCTCGACGGCGGCCGCCTGGGCATCGCCTCGCAGTCGCTCGGCATCGCGCGCGCCGCGATCGACCTGATCCGCGATCACCTGGTGAAGCAGGTCGACGCCAAGGGTCGTTCGACGGCGACGCAGCCCGACCAGTGGACGCTCGCCGACCTCGCCGCGGACCTCGACGCGTACCGGTTCCTGACGTGGCGTGCGGCGGTGCTGCGCGACAACGGCGTGCGCTGCAGCACCGAAGCCGCCATGGCGAAGTCCTGCGCGTCGCGCCTCTGCAACCGCGCGGCCCGCGCGGCGGTGTCGATGCTCGGCCTCGCCGGCGTCACCGGCGAGAACCCGGCGGAACGCATCCTCCGCGACGCGCGCATCACGGAGATCTACGAAGGCGCGACAGACATCCAACGCCTCGTGATTGCCCGCGGCCTGGTGGCTCCCGCATGAGCTCCCTGCCGCCCGACGGCCCCCACGTTCCGCCGCCCGGTGTGCCGCCGCAGGTGTCGGCGCGCGAGCGCTCGGCTGCCTGGCCGACCGCGACCGTGGCGCCGCGCGAGTCGCGCGGGGTCGCGTTCTTCGTCGCGATCTTCCTCGGCATCCTGCTCGTCGCTTCGGCGGGTCTCAACGTTCTCCTCATGCTGCTGAGCATCGGCAGCATCGCCGGTTCGGCCGTCGGGTCGGACGACAGCGGCGTCTACGACGAGACGCACGTCGCCGGCGATCGCAACGCGCGCACGAAGGTGCTGCAGATCGCGATCCACGGCGCGATCGCCGAAGCGGCGAGCGCCGTCATGGGCGGAGCCGGCGGAACCGTGACGCAGGTCCGCCGCGCGCTGCGGCAGGCCGCGGCCGACAACGTCGAGGGGTTGCTGCTGCACATCGATTCCCCCGGCGGCGGCGTGACCGACTCCGACGAGATCTACCGGATGATCGTCGCGTTCCGGCGCGAACATCCCGACGTCCGCGTGCTTGCGCTCTTCGGCGACATGGCCGCATCGGGCGGCTACTACGTCGCCGCGGCCGCACAGCACATCATGGCACGCCGCACCTCGATCACGGGCAGCATCGGCGTGATCATGAGCGCCTGGAATTTCGCCGAGGCGGCGAAGAAGTTCGGCATCGAGCAGGTGGCCATCAAGTCCGAGCGCACGCCGTTCAAGGACATCCTGTCGCCGACCCGGCCCATGCGCGACGACGAGCACACGATGCTCGTCGGCATCGTCGACGAGCTCTACGACCAGTTCGTCACCGTCGTCGACGAAGGCCGCTCCGGGATGGACCGCGCGCAGGTGCTCGCGGTCGCGACTGGGGCGATCTACACCGCGCCGCAGGCGCTGGCGAACGGCCTCGTCGACGAGATCGGCGATCACGAGACGGCGGTCGCCTGGTTCGAGAAGCAGCTCGGCAAGCCGGTCGACATCGTCGAACGCCGCCGCCGCGTCGGACTCGCGGACCTGCTCTTCGGCGCCGCGGCGCGGAAACCGAACTCCGAACAGGCCCTCGCTTCGCTGCTGACGGCCAGCACGGGCCCCCGTTTCCTCTACTTCTGGGAGGGTGGCCGCTGACGCGGTCGACCCTCGCGCAAGCGCATGCACAACCTGCAACTCACCGAGGATCAGGAACTGATCGTCGACACCGTCCGCAAGTTCGTCGCCGATTCGGTCGCCCCGGCCGCACAGGAGCACGACGAACACCGTGCGTTCGCCACGAACGAGTTCGCCGGTCTCGCCGAACTCGGGCTCTTCGGCCTGGCCGTCGCGGAAGCGAGCGGCGGCGCCGGCATGGGCTTCGTACCGTTCGTCGCGGCGCTCGAGGGCATCGGGGAACACAGCTCGTCGCTGGCGCGGCTGTGGATCGGCCAGGTGCAGTGCGCGCTCGCGCTGGAGAGCGCCGCTTCGTCCGAGCTCGAGTCGGTCGTCGCCGGCATTGAGCCCGTCGCGTTCGTCGGTCCGGAGCACGGGCTGCGTCTCGAAGGCGGAGCGATCGTGGGCACCGCCCGCATGGTGCCGGCCGGTGCCGTCGCGAAGCGCTTCGTCGTCGCGGCAACCGACGCGGGCAAGCCGGTGCTGTTGCTCGCGAGCGGCCTCGGTGAACGGAAGGCGCTGCGCGGCCTCGGACTCGCGAGCGCCGGGTGTGCCAACGTCGTGTTCGCGGGCGCGAAGATGAGCGTCCTTGCCCACGGCGACGGCGCCGACCGGGCGATCCGGCGGGCGCAGTTCGTCGCCTGGCTCGGCACTGCGGCAACGGCGGTCGGCGGCGGCTTCGCGTCGATCGCGGCTTCGCGGCGCCACGCCGGCGAACGCATCGCATTCGGCAAGCCGTTGCTCGCCCAGGAGGCGGTCGTGCGCAAGCTCGTGAACGCGCGCCACGCCGTCGACGCCGCGCGCCAGCTCGTGTGGCACGCAGCACGCGTGCAGGATCTCGGCGAGGACGCGACGGTCGCGGCGGTACAGGCGCGCCTCGCCGCGGTCGACGCGATGGTGTTCGCGGCCGACGAAGCGATCCAGATCCACGGCGGCTTCGGCTACACGGTCGAGTACCACGTCGAGCGGCACTACCGCGACGGCAAGACTCTCGAAGTGCTCGACGGCGGCAGCGAAGCGCTGCGCAGTCTGCTCGCGGTTCGTCAGTTCGCGTGATCTGGGCGTCGCGGTGATTGCCGCGAGCGCGCAAGTGCGCACGGGCAAAGGGGCCCATGAAGGCGATGGCATGGGCGCGGGAAGCTCGCCCGAGGGGGTTGACCGTCCTGGTGAGCGACGTTTTCATCCGTTCCCAGCGACAAGGGATGTCGCGTTCTAGAATCAAGGAGAGTCGGATGCGTCACTCACTCACTCACTCACTCACTCACTCACTCACTGGTGCTGCGCGGCGACGCTGATCGTCGGTAGCGCTGTCGGTCAGCACCTCGACTTCTCGACGCACCACTGGGAAGTGACGCCGCGACCGGAACGCCGTGCCGCGGTTTCGTGCAGCCGGTGCTTCGTCCCCGTTCGCGACCAGTGGGACGCGTTCCGGGACTTCAGCGGGGGCGGCCTGGCGGTCGACTCGCGGGGGCGGCTCACGGTCGTGGGTGCCACGCAAGGCACGAGCCTCACGTTCCAGGGTTATGCCAGCGACTATCCGGCCGTGGGCGCGGGCAGCGCAGGGGCGCAGGTTCTTCATGACTTGACCGAGGTTGATGCAGTGTTCTCGATCGTCGAGATGCTGCCGGATGGCGTGTGCCGTTCGGACGGTACGGGCAGTTGTCCGCCGCCCGGGTGGTCGCCGGTCGGGAACGGCGGTACGACTCCCGCGTGCGCTCTGTCGCCGTTCGGGATGCTGCCCGCGGCTTCGCCGCCGATCCTGAAGCGCATGTTCCTAGACTACGAGGGCACCCCGGGAAGCGGGTATGTGAGTCTGGTCGTCGATCGGCCGCCCCCGTCGTCCTGGGTCGCAATGTCGGCTTGGCATATCGGCGGTCTTCCGTCCCCGACTCCGTTCTTCGACACGCCGCACGAAGTCGAGCTGTGGTTTGCGAGTCCGGCGTCGTTGGCGTTCTATCCCGTGTTGACCTTGGGAGGCTCGGCTCGCGAGACTTGGCCAACCCTGCCACTCGGATACAGGTACATGGCCCAGTACGTCTGCCTTCTGGCGCAGCCCCTGTCCGGGACTGCGTGTACCGGTACTTCACTGGATTGGGCTGCGACTCCGGCCATGGTCTTCCGTCACTGAGCGAGGCACCCATGAATCCCGAACGACTATCCCTCACTCTGTTCTTCGCGGGCGTTCTCGTGTTGCCCGCAGGAGCTCCGGCCCAGACCACGATCCGCGGCTGGGGGCTCAGTGCGTGGGACACGGCAGTCACTGAGGTTCCGGCGATCCAAGTGAGCGCCGGTGACTACCTGACCGGCGTGCTGCGCGCGGACGGCCGAATCTTCGTGCGCGGCGAGATGCAGTTCGGGCAGTGTGACGTGCCGCCGTTGCCGGCGGGGATGACCTACTTGCGTCTTGCGATGGGCAGATCCCCGGTCGCGCTTCGTTCTGACGGCAGCCTCGTGCAATGGGGCCCCGTGCCTGTCGAGAGGGGGGTTCTGCTTCCAGTTGCGCCGCCCGGC
>JAEUHQ010000199.1 GCA_016794565.1 Planctomycetota bacterium
ACGGAGGTGCCAAGTGAAGTTCCTCCGAGACATGGACCTGTACAAGGCCATCGTCCTGCTCTCGTTCGTCGTGCTCCCGCTCGGTGCGTGGTGGAGCCAGCACCTCGACGAGCAGATCGCCGCGTGCAACAAGGCGATCCACGAAGCGACGCGGCCGGGCGGCCTGCTCGAGCGCATCGGGGGTCTGCAGCGGAAGGTCGAGGTCGTCGTGCAGAACAGCCGCATCACGACCGATGCCACGAAGCAGCACGGCCCGTACTTCGAAGGGCAGCTGATCGCGTCGGGCGCGTCGAGCACCAGCGACTTCTCGATCGGCGTGCAGAAGGTGGAGCCCGTCGTCTCCTCGACCGCTTCGAGGCAGAAGGCCGACGACTACGTCGTCGACGTCACGTGGGGCAGGGACTACCACGTCAAGCTCGACTTCGTCTACGCAGTGCTCTTCAACTGCGAGTCGAGTGCGCGCGCGGCCGGTGACAACTCGGGGCGCACGTCGATCTGGAAGCTGCGGGAGCTGCAACTGGTCAACGCGACGGACGAGCGTCTGATCCAGACATCGAAGACGCCGCCGCCCGAACTGGCCGACCAGTGGTCGATCAAGCAGATGAAGTTCGCGCGCCGAGAACCGCGCAAGGGGACCTGACCCGTGGCCCGGCGCCGCATTCGCCGGGTCGTCGGTGTCGCCGCGCTGCTGGCTGCGGCCGCCTGTTCGCCCATCGTCACCTACACGAACGAGCTCGTCGACGCGCGCTACGGTCGCACGTGGTTCACCCGGCTGCCGGCCACCGTCGGTGCGACCACGGGTTTCGCGGTCGGGATTCCGCTGGACGTCGTGGCGCTGCCGCTCTCCTACCTCGTGTACCGCGCGCAGCCGAGCGAGACCCGGGATGCGCTGTCGATCTTCCTCTTCCCGTCGTTCGTGTTGTGGAAGGCCGGCGCGCTTATCGGGACACCGTTCGACGTCGTGGAGCTGGCCGCGTGGCGGTCGTGGCAGCCCGACCGACCGCGCACGCAGGAGGAGTGGGACGCGATCGAGCGGTCCTGGGACGCGCGCGAGTACACCGAGTATCCGGTCGACCCGCTGTACCCGCGGTCGACGGGGCGTTGATCCGGACGCGACGGGCGTGGTCTCGCCGCCGGCTCGCAGTAATCTCGGCGCGATGGTGCGGTCGTTCGGAGGTTCATGGCAGGCGCGTCGCTGACGCTGAAGAAGCTCGCGGAGCGTGTGCTCGCAGGCAGCGGCGAACTGCCCCTCGCGCTGCTGCTCGAGCATCTCGTCTCGGTCGATCGTCTGCGCGACCTCGCGCGCAAGCACGGCTTGTCGCCGAAGGGCGGGTTCCGCATCGACAAGGCCCCGGCGCACGTTCTCGCCCCTTTGCTGGCCGAGCAGCGCGAGTCCGATCGCGTCGACGAAGTGCTCGCCCTCCTCGTTCCGGAGGGGCGCAGCGAAGCCAAGCGAATGCCGAAGGCACCGTCGACCGAGTCGGCAGCCAGCCCGGACGCCGCCGCGGTGCTCGCGCTGCGCGAGGCCGAGATCGTTCGTCTCCGCGACGACCTCGAGCGCGCGCGTGAATCGGCGGCGCGAGCCCAGAAGCGCGAAGGCGAACTGACGAAGCGGCTCGAGGACGGCGAGCGCGATATGGTCGTTCTCCGCCAGCAGGTCGAACGTTCGGCGCGGCGCGCCGAACCCGATGCGTCGCCTCGCGACGAAGGCGCGGCCTTGCGCCGCCGCGTGCGCGAACTCGAAGACGAGCGGGATGGCCTGCTCGCCGCGGACGAGGCGTTGCGTCGGCAGCTCGCGCACAACCAGAGCCGGCTGCGCGGGCTCGAGGCGGAGGTCGAAGAACTGCGCGAAGCGGTGCCGAAGGGACGGCGCAAGAAGAAGGATCCGCCGCCGGAGCCACCCCCCGAGTCACGTTCGTTCCGCCTGCCGTGGTTCCTGCCGTCGTTCTACAAGTCGCTCGAAGGCAAGGACCGTCGCGCCGTCGAACGCGCGTTCCAGGCCGTGCTGCTCTTCTGCACGGAAGGACATTCCTACCCGGGCCTCGAGGTGAAACAGATGGGTGGCCAGGACACCTGGAGCCTGCGCGCTTCGCTCGGGCTGCGCGTCTACTTCCGCCCGCGCGGCGATGGCGAGATCGAACTGCTCGAGCTGGCCGATCGCGAAGAGCAGCACACGACCTTGCGACGCCTCAAGGATCGCTGAGATGCGTGCTCCGCAGCCACGGCCCGTGTTCCTCCGGCCGGACGACCCGATGCGGTTCCCGGATCCGCAGCAGTTCGATCGTGAAGGACTCGTCGCCATCGGCGGCGACCTGCGACCCGAGCGGCTCCTGCTCGCGTACCGCAGCGGCATCTTCCCGTGGTACGCCGAGGGCTACGTGCCGATGTGGTGGAGCCCCGACCCGCGGGCGGTCGTCACGCCGGAGTGCCTGCACGTTTCGCGCAGCTTGCGCCGCGTCCTGCGCCGCGCCGATTTCCATCTCACGTGGAATCGCTGCTTCGCGCGCGTGATGAACGAGTGCGGTCGCGGTCGCGCCGAGGGCACGTGGGTGATCCCCGAGATGGTCGCTGCGTACACGCGACTGCACGAACTCGGCCGCGCGCACAGCGTCGAGGTGTGGCACGAAGGGGAACTCGTCGGCGGCACCTACGGTGTCCAGATCGGCGCGCTCTTCGCCGCCGAGTCGATGTTCCATCGTCGCACGGACATGTCGAAGGTCGCCCTGGTCGCGCTCGTGCAGACCGCGGGAGCGGCGGGCATCGAGGTGTTCGACGTGCAGTTCCTGACCCGGCACCTGGCCACACTCGGTGCGTACGAGCTTGCGCGCCGCGACTACCTCGAACGGCTGCGGTCGCTGCGCGACGAGGTCGTCGACCTGAGACACGTGCAGCCGGCGGCGACGCCGCCGAGTTCTTCCGACGCCTGACCGCAGTGTCGTGGCCTGTGATACCCTCCGCGCCCCGAGGAGAACCCCGATGAATTCGCGCGCCGTTCGTTCCTTGTCGTTGGTCGTCCCCGCCGCGCTTTCCGTCGGAGTCCTCGCGCAGGTTCCGTCCGGGACGGTCGTGCCGGTCTCGCCCGCGGTTCCTGCCGCGCCCGCTGTTCCGGCCCAACCGCTCCAGCCGCTGCAACAGGATCCGAAGCCCGCGGCCCCGGACGGAGCAGCGCCGCAGCAGCCGCAACCGGACGCGGCGGCCGCCGCGGCGGCGAAGGCTGTCGCGGAAGCGAAGGCGGCAGCGAATGTGCGGCTGCAGAAGTGGAAACAGCTCACCTTCGACCGGCGACCGTCGTCCGTGCTCGCTGCCTGGGCCGCGCCGGAGCTGAAGCCGTACGATCCGTCCGAGGAGAAGCCCGCGGACCCTGCGCAGGCCGCCGGTGCAGCGCCGCCGCCGCCGCCTCCGCCGCCGTCCGCACCGGCCGCCGACGGGCCCGACATGGTGTTGATCGAAGGCGGCGAGGTCGTCGAACTCCTCGAGGCGGGAGGTGTGGTGCTGCAGCCAGGCTCGCCGGTCGTGGCAGGCGCCGAGCCCGGTTCGGCGCCTGCTGCGACCCCGGCGGCGAACAAGGAGAAAGAGACCGCCGAGAAGAAGCTGCAGCGCGAGCTGCAGATGGTCCAGCGCGCGGTGATGCTCGATCGGTGGCCGGCGGTCGCTGCGTTCCTGCAGACGCTCGACGAGAAGGCGAGGAAGGACGCGTACGAGCACTTCCTGCGCGCTGTGCTGAACGCGCCGCCGGAACAGAACCAGAAGGTGCCGCCGAACCTGGCCGAGAAGAACCGGTTCGCGTTCGAGGACGTGCTCGTGCTCGCTGGCCTCGCGCCCGGCGGCTTCGACAAGAAGCAGGTGCCGATGCTGGCGCCGCTCGTGCAGCGGGCGCTCGAGTACGGCGCCGTGCTCGAGGAACTCCTTCGCCTGCTCGAAGCGGAGACGAAGAAGCCCGCCGCCGAGCAACGCATCGATCGACGCGAAGCGGCGATCCTGCTGGCGACGATCGCGCAGGAGGCGGAGGTCGGACCGTTCCTGCCGACGGCCGCGGACGCCGAGGCGGCCAACGATCGCGAAGGGCTGAACCTGCTCGCCCGCCACGCGCTCGCGACGTACGCGAAGGACAAGCGCACCGTGCACCTCGAGACCGCGTGGAAGGTGACGCAGGCCGTGCTCGCGAAGGGCGAGGTCGAGGACGCGGTCAAGGTCGAGGCGCTGCGCCGTGCCGTCGAACTCGCGCCGAAGGTCGACGCGGCCCTCGGGCCCGCGTGGCTCGCCGACAGCTTCACGAATCGCCCCGAGCGGGGCATGGAGATCGTCGCGACGATCGGCGGGCAGGTCGCGAAGGGCTTCCAGGACCGGCCGCAGGACACGGCGTATCGCGCGACGGGTCTGCGGCTGCAGAAGACCGCGGTCGACGCGCTGCTGAAAGGAGCGCCGGCGCTGGCGGAGCAATGGCGCCCCACGCTCGGGATCCTGGCCGCCGGGTGGATCGTCGAGGCGTCGTACAGCTACACCAACTCGCAGTCGGACTCGTTCGGTCCGGTGATGCAGCGCGACGAGTTCGGCAACATCTTCTGGTCGAACATGCGGCGCGGCGGCGGGGGGCAGGTGCAGGCCGTCGAGCCGTCCGACCTGCTCGAAGCGCAGCCCGGTCCCGCGTGGGCGAAGCTGCTCGGCGACGCGCTTCTGCCGCACTTCCACGCCGTCAGCGCGCAGCTCTTCCTCAAGGTCAACGAACCCGAGAAGGCGTTCCCGTTCATCGAGGACCTCGCGAAGGTCAACCCGCGAAAGGCGAAGGACCTCGCGCAGGAGTTCCTGCGCGTCTGGATCCGGAACAACAACCCGAACGCGAACACGCGCACGAACTCGTACATGTTCATGTACGGCTTCGAAGAGCGGTCCAACGGCATCCCGCTCACGCGCAGCAAGCAGGAGCGCAACCTCGCCGAACTCGGCAGCTGGGTCGAGCGTCTGCGCCAGCTGCCGATCGGCGGCGTCGACGAGAAGCTGCTCGGCGAGGCGTTCGTCGCCGCGCACAGCAAGGCCGAGGTGTACCGCATGGAGACCATCGAGAAGGTCTTCGGCAACGTCGCCGAGATGGACCCGGTCCTGCTCGGCACCATGCTCGGCACCATGCGGACGAACCTCGCCACGGTCTGGCGGCGCCCCGACGTGCAGGAGAAGGCGAAGACGAAGCGTTCGCAGCGCGAGACCCTCCAGGAGGTCGCGCGCGGCTACGAGACCGCGCTGCAAGTGGCGCAACGGGCGCTGCAGGCGCGTGGTCCGCACTGGGCGCTGCTGTCCGTCGTCGCCGCGATCCTGCACGACCAGAACAACTTCGCGCGCGAACTCGGCGGCAACAGCCAGTTCGCGGACGCGCGCAAGGCAGCGTTCGAGCTGTTCGCACAGGGTGCCCGGCACTACGTCGAACACGCGGGTGAGCTGCGCCTGGACCAGGAGACGACCGCCGCGTTCGACACGTGGTTCTACGCGGCCCTCGGCGCGTCGGACCTGGGTGCCGTCAGCGAGGACACCGTGGTCGCGAAGAGCCAGATGCCGCTGATTCGCGCTGCGATCGACGAACTGCCGGAGCCCGGCCGTGATCGCCACCTCGCCATGTTCGCGAACGCGCTCTTCACGCGGATGTCCGCGGTGAAGCCGCAGATCAAGTACCGCTATCTGGAGAACGGGTTCGCGATCGTGGGCGACCACCCGCAGGCGGCGGAGGCGAAGAAGGTCTGGGACTACTACGCCGACCTGATCCGCGAGCTGCACCTCGAGGCGGTCGTCGAAGGACCGACTGCTGTGGGCACCGAGCCCTTCGGCGTGCGCATCGACATCCG
The DNA here is from genome assembly GCA_016794565.1 of Planctomycetota bacterium. Lineage (GTDB taxonomy): Bacteria > Planctomycetota > UBA1135 > UBA1135 > UBA2386 > JAEUHQ01. The sequence goes on from JAEUHQ010000199.1 coordinate 5,832, forward strand.
TCACTCGCCGGAGATCGAGCGCGAGAGCGGCGGCTTCGCCAAGTACGTGCAGAACCAGAACAACATGAGCTACGCCTGGAACTACGGGCGCCCGCTCGAGGACTACCGCGACCGTTTCACCGACGCGGCCACGGCGGCACTGAAGGAGAACTTCGAGGTGCTGTCCGTGACGTTCAACAGCGAGACGATGACCAGCAAGCCGACCGACGTGCCCGGCTGGCGGCGCACGCCTTATGCGTGGCTCCTGCTGAAGGCGCGCGGGCCGCAGATCGACAAGATCCCGGTCGTGCAGATCGACTTCGATTTCCTCGACACCTCCGGCTACGCGGTGCTGCCGATCGCGTCGAGCCCCGTCGCGATCGATGCGTCGAGCAAGGCGCAGCGACCGTTCCGGGACCTGCAGGTCACGCAGCTGCTCGACGAACGCCGCGCGGACGAGGGCAAGGTGACGCTCGAGATCAAGGCGTCGTGTCGCGGGCTCGTGCCGGAACTGGACGCGATCCTCGCCCTCGAGGCTCCCGGCTTCGTCGTGAAGACGTCGGCCGACCAGGGCTCGTCGGTGGTCAAGTTCACCGAGGACCAGGACAGCGTGCAGAGTGAGCGCACCTGGCTCGTGTCGCTCGTGCCCGAGCACGCCGACGATCGGCCACGCACCTTCGTCTTCGGCAAGCCGAAGGCCGAGGGCATGCAGGTCGTCTACCAGCGCTACGACGACGCCGATCTGCAGACCGTGAGCGCCGAGGTCGCGTTGTCCGGCAACTTCGATCGCGGGCACCCTTGGTGGATCTGGGTGCTGCTCGCTGGGGCGACGATCGGCTACGCAGTGTGGTTCACGCTGTCCCGACCCGGGCGTGGGGCGGCGCGTTCGGCCGTCGCTGCGCTGCAGATGCCGCAGCGGGTGACACCGTTCACCGTGCTCGCCCTGCTCGACGAGGTGCGTCGCCGCGGTCGACTCGACGACGACACGAAACGACAGCTCGAAGCCGCGATCGCTCGCATCGAGGCGTGTCACTTCGGTCGCGCCGAGGACCCGACGCTCGACCTCGCCGCCGTCGCCGCGGAGTGGGTCCGCCGCGCCGGCTGATCCGTGCGTTTCGCTCTCTTTCCGCACTCCTTCGCGCCGCACTCCCCATGACCGCATCCGCCACTTCCACACCGCGCTTCGCCGAGACGCGCGAGTTCCTGCAGCAGATCCGCACTCGCGTCGGCAAGGTCGTCGTCGGCCAGGACGTCGTCGTCGAGCGCGTGCTGATCGCCATGCTGACCTCGGGCCATCTGCTCCTGCAGGGCGTGCCGGGCCTGGCGAAGACGCTGCTCGTCGCCGCGGTGTCGAAGACGGTCGACCTCGCGTTCGCGCGCATCCAGTTCACGATCGACCTGCTGCCGTCGGACATCGTCGGGAGCGACGTGCTCGACCAGAAGACGCACGAGTTCCGCACGCACAAGGGACCGATCTTCACGAACCTGCTGCTCGCCGACGAGATCAACCGCGCGGCGCCGAAGGTGCAGAGCGCACTGCTCGAGGCGATGCAGGAGCGCCGCGTCACGATCGGCAACCAGACGTACCCGCTGCCCGCGCCGTTCCTCGTGATCGCCACGCAGAACCCGGTCGAGCAGGCGGGCACGTTCGAGCTGCCCGAGGCGCAGCTCGACCGCTTCATGCTGCTGCACCGCCTGGAGTACCTCACGCCGGCGGAGGAGAAGGAGGTGCTGCGTCGCAACGCCGCCCTCGGCGTCCGCCGCGACGGCAAGGGCGCGGTCGCGAGGACGGAGTTCGACGTGCTCGGCGACCAGGCGGTCGGCAGTTCGGAGAAGCTCGTGCAGGCGATGGAGGACGTGCAGCAGGTGCACGTCAGCGAGGCGTTCCTCGAGCACTGCGTCGAGATCGTGAATCGCACGCGCAAGCACCCCAGGCTCGAACTCGGCTGCAGTCCGCGCGCCGGCATCTCGCTCGTCAAGGCGTCGCGCGCCCGCGCGCTGCTCCACGGCCGCGACTACGTGCTGCCGGAGGACCTGTTCGCGCTCGCGGAGGACGTGATGCTGCATCGCATGCGCCTCACGTACGAAGCGGTCGCCGAGGGCCACACGACCCAGGGCGTACTGCAGGAGATCCTCTCCGAGTTCGCGCAATGACCGCATCGCGTCGGGCCGCCGAGACCGCGCGGGAGCGCGAACGGACGCTGCCGGGGGAACTCGCGCACGTCGAGCCGCTGGCTGCGCGCAAGTTCGTGATCGCGATCCGCCGGCTCGCCGACGACCTCGTCTACGGCCTCGACGGTTCGCGTTTCCTCGGTTCCGGCATCGACTACGTGCAGTCGCGCGCCTACCTGCCCGGCGACCCGATCAAGTCGATCGACTGGCGCGTCACGGCCCGCACGGGCCGCGCGCACGTGAAGGAATACGAGGCGCCGCGGCGCATCGCCGCGTGGTTCGTGATCGACACGTCGGCGTCGATGGTGGTGTCGTCGATCGCGCGCAGCAAGTACGAGCTCGCGTTGCACGTCGCGGGCGGGCTCGCGTTCGCGTGCCTCGATCGCACGAGCCCCGTCGGTGTGCTCGGCGCCGGGACCCGCGACGTGCGGATCGAGCCGAGTCTCGCGAAGGACCAGGTGCTGCAGTGGCTGCTGCGTCTGCGGCGCCATGCGTTCGACGAACCGACGCAGCTCGTGCGGCGCCTCGCCCAGTTGCGACCGACCCTGAAGAGCCGCTCGCTGATCGTCGTGTGCAGCGACATGCACGAAGAGGGGGCGCTGCACTCCGTCGCGTTGCTCGCGCAACAGCACGAGGTTGCCGTTCTCCAGTTCCAGGATCCGTCCGAGGTGTCGCTGCGTGGAACCGGCTTCCTGCGTGCGCAGGAAGCGGAGACGGGCCGCGGGTTCGTCGCGCACGGTCGTCGCACGGCCATCGACCAGGCACGCATCGACGCCGAACTGCGCAAGGGAGGCGTCGAGCACATGCTCATCCGCACGGACCAGCCGTTCGTGCATCGCTTGCGCCACTTCTTCCGTTCGCGCGGCCTTGCCGGGCGAGGGGCGCGATGAGGGTGCGCCGCATCGCGATCGTCGCTGCGGCATCGTGCTTCGCCGCGATCGCGACGGCGCAGGCGCGCGACGAGCGCACCGCCGCGGTCGGCATGCGTGCCCACATCGAGCAGATCGTGCTGCCGGGCGGCGAACTGGTCGCCGCGCCGGCAGAGCGCGCGGCGCCGGTCGTGCTGCGCGTGCTCGCGACGTGGCCGCACGGCGATCGTTTCCGCTACGACCTCGAGTGGGTCGGGCTCGAGGTCGGACGCCACGATCTCGCGAAGTACCTGGCGCGCAAGGACGGTTCGGCGGTCGAGGGAGTCGGACCGATCGAAGTCGCGGTCACCGGCGTGCTGAAGAAGGGTCGGCTCGAGCCGGGCGAACTCGAACCCGTGGCCCCGCGGCGCCTCGACGGCTACCGCACGGACCAGATCGTCTTCGGGGCGCTGTGGCTCTGCGGGTTGCTCGCGATCCTGTTCGTCGGTCGCAAGCGCCGTCGTCGCCAGGCGCCGCCGACTCCTGCGCCGACGCTCGTCGACCGTCTGCGACCGCTCGTCGAATCGGTCGCCGCCGGCCGCGCCGACGATGCCGCGAAGGCCGAGCTCGAGCGCCTGCTGGTCGCCTGCTGGCGTTCGCGCCTCGGTCTCCGCGACGTGAAGGCCGACGCGGCGATCTCGGCGATCCGGGCGCACGGCGAGGCGGGCGCGCTCCTGCGTCAGGTCGAGGCGTGGTTGCACATGCCGTCGCCGCCCGCCGCGATCGATCTCGAGAAACTGCTCGCGCCGTACCGCACGCTCTCGGGGACCGATCTCGAGCCGGTCGCCGGCAGGGAGGGTGCGCTTGTTCGGTAGGCCCTGGATGCTGTTGCTGCTCGCGCTGCCGGTGCTGCACCTGTGGTGGGTGTGGAACCGCCGCGGTCGCCGCGTGACGCTGCCGTTCGATTCACCGCGCGACGCGATGGCGCGGGGACGCGGCTGGTTCGTTCGCGGACTGCTGCTGCTCGGCGAGTCGCTGCCCGCGCTGCTGCTCGCGGTCGCCGTCCTGCTGCTCGCGCAGCCGCAGGATCGTGCGGCCCCGAAGCTCAAGCGCGCGCTGACGAACATCCAGTTCTGCGTCGACGTGTCCGGATCGATGTCGGCGAAGTTCGGATCGGGCAATCGCTACGACGCGGCGATGCGGGCGATCAACGACTTCCTCGACTACCGCACCGGCGACTCCTTCGGACTCACGTTCTTCGGCAACAACTTCCTGCACTGGGTGCCGCTCACGAGCGATCCGTCGGCGTTCCGGTGCGCGGCTCCGTTCATGGGGCCCGAGAATTCGCCGCCGGGGTTCGGCGGCACGGCGATCGGCCGCGCAGTGCTCGCGTGCCGCGACGTGCTCGTTTCGCGCAGCGAGGGCGATCGCATGATCATCCTCATCACGGACGGCGACAGTCCGGACATCATGAACGGCGCCGATCTCGAGATCGCGAAGAAGCTGAAGCGCGACGGGATCGTGCTCTTCGCGGTCAACATCCAGGAGAGCGAAGCGCGCGGTGAACTCGTCAACATCGCGCGGCTCTCCGGCGGCGAAGTCTTCAATCCCGGGGACACACAGGCACTGAAAGGCGTGTTCGAGCGGATCGACAAGATGTCGAAGGCGAAGCTCGAGCAGGGCACGTCGGAGACGGTCGACTGGTTCGAGCCGTTCTCGATCGCCGGCCTCGCGATACTGGCTCTCTACGCGCTCGTGCAGCTCGGGCTGAGGCACACGCCATGGTGACCCTTCTCGCCGGGATCGGAGCGGCGCTGCTCGCCCTGATCGGCGAACTCCTCCATGCCCGGCGGGTGCGCCGGGCGGCGCACCTCGCGTTCGGGCCGACGGGTCGCGCTGCGGCCTGGGTCCTGGCGGCCCCCGTTCTGCGCGTCCTGGGCCACGGGGGGCTCGCATGGGGGCTCGCGACGCTGCTCACGATCCAGCCGGCGGTGCACCAGACAGCCGAGATGGCGGAGGCGGAGTGGCGGCATCTGGTGCTCGTGCACGACGTGTCGCCGAGCATGTTGCTGAAGGACGCGGGGCCCAACGGCGACATGACCCGCGCGGCCCGGGCGAAGGAAGTGATCGAGTCGCTCTTCTCGCGCGTGTCGATCGGGTCGTTCAAGATCACCGTGATCGCGACCTACAACGGCGCGAAGCCGGTCGTCGAGGACACCAAGGACATCGACCTCGTGCGCCACATCCTGGGGCAGCTCGACATGCGCTACGCGTTCAAGGCCGGCAGTACGCGGCTCTTCGACGGCATCGCCGAGGCCGCTCGCATCGCGAAGCACTGGCGCCGCAACAGTGCCGTGCTCGTCGTCGTCAGCGACGGCGACACCGTTCCCGCGACCGGCACGCCGGTGCTGCCGCCGTCGATCGGCGGCACGCTCGTGGTCGGCGTCGGCGACCAGGTGACCGGGAAGTTCATCGCGGGCCAGCAGTCGCGGCAGGACGTGAGCACGCTGCGGCAGATCGCGGTCCGGCTCGACGGTGAGTTCCACAACGGCAACAAGCGACACGTGCCGAGCGACATCCTCGCCGCGGTGTCGGCCGACGAACGCAAGCCGCTGATCGAGCGACTGACGCTGCGCGAATACGCACTGATCGCGGTCGTCGCCTCGAGCGCACTGCTCGCCCTGTTTCCGATGCTGCTGCACTGGTTCGGCACGCGTTGGCGCGCGGGTGCAGCGCCAGGCGCCGTCGCGGCCTGACGCGGCCGATGGCCGATCCGTCCCACGTGGCGCGCACCCGTTCTCGCCGTCTGCGTGCGGCGACGACGCTCGTCGTGGTGGTGGTGGTCGGGCTGGCTTCCCGGCGATGGCCGTTGCCCGGTGTGTTCGCCGAGCACACGGGGGACGCGGCGTACGCGATGGCGGTGTTCTTCCTGCTGCGGGTCGCCGTGCCGGGACGGCCGCGCCTCGTCGCGGCCGCGTTCGCGTTCGGCTTCTCGGCAGTGGTCGAAGTGTCGCAGGCGCTCCGGTGGCAGTGGCTGGTGGATCTCCGGGCGACGCGGCTCGGGGCGCTGTGCCTCGGGCAGGGCTTCCAGTGGGCCGACCTCGCGGCGTACGCGGTCGGCGTCGCGGTCGCGGTGGCGATCGACCGCCGGTTCGTCGGCGGCCCGAAGGACTTTCGCGGCGGACTTGCCCCGACCACCCCGCCGTCTCGATAGACTCCGCGACCTGCCGAGGCGTTCGTTGCGCCTCGCGTCACCACCGAACGGAGTCGACGATGCGGAACGTGCTGCTGGTGAGCTGGCTGCTGATCCCGATCGGCGCCTGGGCCTATCACGAAGGACCGGGTCAGGATCGTGTGGCGCTCGAAGACGCCGACGCGGTGCTCGTGCGCGCGCACGAGGACGCCGCCGACGGCAACTGGAAGGCTGCGGTCCGCCGCTACGAAGAGGCGCTCGGCAAGCTGCCGGTGAAGCAGGAGGGCGTCGTCTCCGAGTCGACCGTGCAGCGGTTGCGCCTCGAACTCGAGAAGGCGCGCATGAAGGCCGGCGGACTGCCCGACGCGCGCGTCGCACTCGACGAACTCGTCGAACAGATGGCGGCCGATCCGAAGGCCGACAAGGCGCTGCTGGGCGAAGCGCGGCAGGCGCTCGCGCAGAGCCAGTTCTACATGACGTGGTTGATGCGCCTCGAAGGCATCGACCGGAAGGAATGGGAGCCCGAGATCGAGGCCGCGCGCCAGAACTGGCGTCTGCTCGCGGAGCAGGCCGGCGACGAAGCGACCGCCGCGAGGCATCGTTCGGATCTCGAGTCCGCGATCCGGCTCAGCCGCCTCGAGATCGAGGATCTGCAAGGACTGCCGCTACCCGGTGAATGACAAGGCTGCAACTCGAAGGCCGGTCGGCCTCGGATGGGTAAGAAGCCTGGCAAGCCGAAGCAGGGTGGCGGCGGCGGCGATGGACCGCCCCCGGACACCGGCGGCAGCTGACGTTCACTTCGTGGGCGGCGCGACTTCTCGGATGACGGCGCCGCGCTGTTCGTCGAGGACGAGCACGGCGTAGCGGGTGGCGCCGGCGTCGGGGTCGTCGGAGACGGACGCGTAGTCGAAGCGACCGCGGAGGTCGGTGTAGCCGTCCTTGTGGAAGCGGACGGAGCCGTCGGGCATCTTCGCGAAGACCTTCACGTAGGCCTTGGGCAGCGGCTTGTCGGAGCCGGGCTCGGCGACGGCCACCTGCCCCCAGGACTCGAGGAAGCGCACGGAGAGTGCGTTCGCGAAGTGGGTCTGCGAGCGCACGAGGCCCTGGCCGCGCACTTCGACGAGCACGTTCTTCCGGTGGAACTGCGCCGGCAGTTCGAACGCGATCTCGGGCTTGTCGGCGGGCAGCGTCTGCACGGCCTGCAGGCTCGGCCGCACGAAGGCGGCTGTCGTGCCG
>JAEUHQ010000207.1 GCA_016794565.1 Planctomycetota bacterium
TCGTCGCCGCGCGGCGTCGGCAGCCCGACCATCGCGCGCATCGGTGCACCGCCCGCGTCGACGGTCTCCTTCTCGACGCGCTCCGGGTTGCGCCCGTCGGCACGCAGGCCCTCGCGGATGCACGCGTCGGCGATCGCGGTCGGCCAGTACGCGTCGCCTGACACCTTCGCGAGTCGCTCGAACAACGCGAGCGGCGCGACCGGACTCTCGCCGCCCGCATCGCGCCACTCGACGAGACGGTCGACGAGGTCGAGGCAGTCGTAGCCGAGCCCGTCGCGGTGTCCCTTCACGTCGACGTGCGAAGCGATCGCCCGTTCGAGGCATTCGGCGGCGGCCGCGCGATCGGCGGTGTTGACCAGCGCCATGCCCCGCCCGAACCAGCACTCCGCGATGCGCAGCGCGCAGTCGTTCGCGAACTCCGGATTCTGCGCGGCTGCGTCGGCGAAGCGCGCCTTCGCCGCGTCGTAGGCGACCACCGCGCTCTCGGTCTCGTCGCGGCGCCGGCAGTCCTCCGCCGCGAACACGAACGCCTGCCCGACGAACCACGCCGAAACCGCGCCCGGAGCCCGCGCCGCGATGCGGCCGGCGACCGCCGGTGCCTCGCCGATGCGGCCGCTCGCCCACAACGCCCGGGTCAGCGCTGCACGCAGGTCGTTCGACGCGGGGAAACGCATCGCGGCGGCCTCGGCGGCCGCGACCTCCGCGCGCCGGCAGGCCAGCGCACCACACGCCGAGACGAAGCTGCCCTGGTCGTTCGCATCCGCGTGTTCGCTCGCGGCGACGAGGCCGAGGGCCAGCAGCGCCTCGCGCACCACGGTCCCGGTGTCGGCTCCCGCGGGCTGCAGCTCCGCGAGCCGCCGCGCCGCGGCGTCGCCGATCCACCGCAGAGCTTCGGCCGTGCGCGCGTCGACGGTCGTGGCATCCGCCGGCAGTTCGCCAACCGGCCTGCCGGTGGCGAGCGCGAGCGCCCGGCGGCCGCATTCCGCCTCGCCGACGAAGTCCGACAGGAAGTACGCGGCACGCGCACTCTCGATCCACCAGTCGTACCGGCCCGCGTCCGCCGTGACGGCCTTCCGCCAGTGCGCCGCCGCGTCCTCGAGCAGGAAGCGCGCGTCCTTCTTGCCGGCGTCGAGGTGCTGGCGGCCGAGGTCGAGCGAGGCCTTGGCGAACGTCGCGTGCAGCGCCGCGTCGTCGCCATTCTTCGCGAGCCTCTTCTCCGCCTCGTCCAGCTCGTGCTCGAGCGTCGCCGCGTCGGCCATCTCGTCGCCCTTGTTGCGCGCCATCGGCGCACGGCCCCCGAGGCGCTGCGTCACCGCATCGCCCTCGGCGAGCAGCGTCGCCAACGAAGGGGCCTGCGGCGAGGCGAGCGCGCGGCAGGCATGGACCTGGAACCCCACCGCCGGCTCGGCCGCCGCGAGCAGTTCCAGCGTCTGCAGCAGCGCGTCCGCACGGTCGCCCTCGGCCCGTTGCAGCGCGTCCCACACGTCGCGCCCGATCGGCGCGGTGAGACGACACGCGATCACGGCGGGAGCGAAGAGCTCCGGAAGAACGCCGATGTCGATCGACAACGGCACCCGCGCGCGCAACTCGGGCACGAGGCGCCGAAGGCCTTCGATGGCGGCTGGATCCGGGTGCAGTTCGAGACCGGCGAGCCACAGCCCCGATGGCCCCGCGCCGTCGCGCCCGACGACGAGCGCGTCCTCCGCCACGACTCGCTGCCGATGCTCCTGTGGCAGCGGCGGCTCGTCCGCGGTCACCGGCGCATCACCCAACGATGCGAACAGCGCGCGGTCGACGTCCTTCAGGTCGAAGCACAACGACAGGTCCCACGCCTTCGTGCCGTCCGCGCGGACCAGCGCGTGTCGCGGCGCAACGCGTTCGCCGTCGGACAGGTACTTCGCCCAGAGCACCGGCTCGAGCGCCATGTGTTCGCCGCAGGTGATCTCGCCGAAGCGCGGACACGGGATGCGGCGTCCCTGGTCGTCGTGGTCGCGCGGGTTGTGGCGGAACACACTCGCGCCGACGCACACGCAGTGCCGCGTCGCCGCGACGAACGCGGGATCGCGGTAGCGTTCGCTGTAGATGCGATCGGACGCGCTCTCGCCGTCCATGTTGATCGCGAGCAAGAGCGGCTGGTGCCGCACCTTGCTGATCGCGAGCGCGTCCTCGAGCGTGCGCTGCCAGAGGATCTGCTCCGCAGGCACAGGTGCAACAGAGGCAGCGGGCGCAGTGGTCGGGTCGGTCGCGCAGGAAGTGGAGAGCAGCACGACGGCCGACGTCGCGCAGAGCAGTCGCAGCATGTGGGGTCCTCGGAGGCGACCGAGGCCGCGCACCATACCTCGCCGCCTCCCTCGGCAACGAGGCCCGAGTTGTGGAGAGTTCTCGCGAATTCTCCAGATTCCGCACACGCAGATTCCGCCGAGTCGCCTCTCCCTTCCGTCACGTCGCTCGCTCCAATGGCTCGCCCCGCCGCGCGTTGCGACGGGCACCCCGACCCCGACCCCGACGGCGCGGCCCGTCCTGCCGCGCGCCCCGCATGAGCACCCAGCTCGGCACCTACTGCCAGCAGTTCGACGCCACGTTGCGGCCCGTTCTCGAGCCGTTCGACCGAGCGCTGCAGGCGATCGACGCAGCCGTGGCGGCGACGCCTGGCAAGGGTCTGCGCAGCCCGCTCGCGGACACGCGGCACCACCTTCTCGCCCTGTGCGACAAGGTCAGCGAACAGCAGGCGTATGTGCTGATCTTCGGGCCGCTGAAGAGCGGCAAGTCGACGCTGATGAACGCGATCGCCGCCGCCTACGTCAGCGAGGTGTCGAGCCTGCCGGCCTACCCGTGCCTCGTGTTCGTGAGCGCCGGCAAGCAGCGCGAGTACGTGGTGACGACGTACGAGGGCAAGAAGCGCACGTTCACGAACGCGCGCGAACTGCACGACCACATCGACGGCGCGCACCGCGAGCTCGCGCGCGCGATCCGGCAGGCCGAGGAACGCGGCGCTTCCTTCGATCCACAGGAGCACTTCCCCGCGGCGATCCGCCGCGTCGACGTGCGCGTACCCGACAGCCAGCTCGAGGCGACCGGCGCGGTGCTCGTCGACACACCCGGCCTCTACACGCGCATGCGCTTCGGCTACGACCGGATGACGCGCGACTTCCGCAACGCGGCGGCCTGCGCGATCTTCGTCGTGAAGAGCGACACGCTGTTCCTCGAGCAGGTGTTCGCCGAGTTCCAGCAGCTGCTGGATCTCTTCTCACGCATCTTCCTCGTCGTGAACGTCGACTCGCAGAAGCGCGACGTGTCGCCCGACGGCAAGCTCGTGCCGAGCCTCGAACAGTCGCAGCCCGAAGCGGTGCTGCGCGCCTTCGAGCATCTCGCGATGTCGGCTCCACTGCAGAAGGCGGCGAGCGAAGGTCGTGTGCGGATGTACCCCGTCGACCTCCTGCACGCGGCGAGCGGCGTGCTGCGCAAGGCGCCGGCCGACCAGGTGCCCGCGAGCTTCCGCGCGTTCCAGACCGACCTCGCGAACTACCTCGCGAGCTCTGAATACATGGCGGCGTTCCTGCGCGACTCGCTGCAGCGCGGACGCGGACTGCTCGACGAGACCGGAGCTGCCGCGAACGGCCCCGAAGTCGTGCGCCTGCGCTCGCGCATCGTCGAACTCGACGAACAGATCCGCTTCCTCGACCGTGAGCAGCAGCGCGTGCAGGAGGCCGTGAAGCGCGACTGGTCGGCGGCCTTCGCCCGCTGCCAGAAGGAGACCGATGCCGAGATCGAGCGCAGTGCGCGCGACGCCGGGGCGAAGCTGCTGCGCACGCTCGGTGCGTCGATCGACACGTGGTTCCTGTCGAGCCACAGCCTCGAATGGCTCGTGCAGGGCCAGTGGAACCCGCTGGTCCGCGACTACCGCGACGACGTTCTCGCGGCCGGGCGCCGCGTGTTCGACACGCAGCTCGGCCAGACCGACGCCGGCCTCGAACTCGACGACGACACCGCGTCGCTGTTCCACCGCGCCGGCATCGACGCTCGCATCGTGCGCGCGCGCGGGCTCGCCGCGCTCGGCGCTCTGCAGTGGCCGACGGCCGCGGCCGTGCCGGTCGACGTCGCCGCGATCCCGATCAAGAAGGGCGTGCTCGACGTCGTCGCGTTCCGTTCGCTCGATCGAGTGCGCGAGCGCCTGCTCGGCCCCGCGAACAAACCGGACGTGAAGATCCCCGGGAAGGAGAAGGCCGCGCGGCTCGGCGAACCGGGCCGCCTGCACCTGCACCAATGCGTGACGCAGTACCGCGGCGAACTCGCGCCGCAGACCGTCGCGGTGCTCCGCCGCTTCTTCGGGGCGGACCTCGCCGCCGCCACGGGCAAGGCGGTCGTCGCCGAGCTCGAGGCCTACGCACCGCGCCTCGCCGAGAAGCGCGCGACGCTGCAGCAGGAGCGGGACCGTCTCGCCGCCGTCGCGACGCCGATCGCGGCGCTCGCGGCGGCGACGCTCGACGTGAAGGCGAAGCTCGAGTCGTTGGGGCGCGGCTTCGACCTCGCGGTGGGCACGCAGGCTCCCGCGAAGGATCCGGTGCTCGAACCACAACCGCGGCGCGAGCCTCCCGCTCGGGACGAGCGCAGCGCCAAGACGCGCGACGGTCGCCGCGTCGAGAAGACCGGCTGATCCCCCTCAGCCGCCGGCGCGGCTGGCGATCTCGCGGAAGCGCTGCAGCGTCGTGAGCACGCGCCCGAGCACTTCGCTCGCGGGCATCCCGGTGAACACCGTGATCGCGTCGTCGACGCTCGTCACGGCGTGCACACGGAAGACGCCCTTCTCGACCGCCTCCACGACTTCGCCGTCGAGCATCAGGTCGCCGACGTTCGCGCGCGGCAGCACGACGCCCTGCCGGCCCGTCAGCCTGCGCGCGCGGCAGAGGCGGAAGAAGCCCTCGATCTTCTCGTTGACCGCGGCGACCGCCTGCACTTCTCCCTTCTGGTTGACGGAGCCGGTGATCGCGAGCCCTTGTTCGAGCGGGACGTCGCCGAGCGAACTCAGCAGCGCGAGCAGCTGCGCGAGCGACGCCGAGTCGCCCTCGACGCCGTTGTAGAGCTGCTCGAAGCAGATCGTCGCCTGCATGCAGAGCGGACCTTCGCGGCCGAACTCCTTCAGCAGGAAGCCCTCGAGGATCATCACGCCCTTGTCGTGGATCGGACCGGACAGGTTCGCGAGGCCTTCGATGTTCACGAGACCCGAACCCTGCGCGGTCGCGACGCCGGAGTTGCACGTGATGCGGCACGGGCGGCCGAACTCGATCGAGCCGGTGTCGAGCACGGTGAGCGCGTTGATCTGCCCCACCTCCGTACCCTCCGTCGAGAGCCGCATGTAGCCCGACGCGTAGTCGCGTTCCGTCAGCTCCTGCGGCAGGTCGTGGCGCTGCCGCCCCATCGACACGGCGCGCTCGACGTGCGTGCGCGTCACCGTGCGCTGCCCCTCCGTCTCGCACAGGTGCGCCGCCTCGCGCGCGAGGTCGCCGAGTTCGCTGTAGCGCGTGATGAGACGGTCGCGGCGGCCGGCAGCGCGTGCGCCGTACTCGGCGACGGCGGCCATCGCGTCCGCGGCGAACGGTCGCAGATGCTCGGTGTCGACGAGCCACTGCAGGTAGTCGGCGTACCGCGAGAGGTTCACGTCGTCGACGGCGATCGTCGTGTCGAACTCGGCGTGGATCTTGAATATCTGCGGGAACTGCGCGTCCTCGCTCGCGAGCTGTTCGTAGACCCCTGGCTCGCCGATCAGCACGACCTTGATGTCGATCGGAATCGCTTCGGGCTGCAGCGCGCCGGTCTGCGCGCCCGAACCCTGGTCGAAGTCACGGATCTCGAGCTTGCCGGTCTGCAGCGTGCGTTTCAGCTGCGGCCACACGCCGTTCTCGCGCAGCACGTCGAGGCAGCGCAGCACGAGGTAGCCGCCCTCGGCGCGCAGGAACGCACCGGGATTGATCTGCGCGAGCCCCGGCATCGACCCGTCGGCGGGCGTCGAGATCGTGCCGAACAGGTTGCCGTACGTCGGGTTCGTCTCGATCACGACCGGGCACGCGTCGCTGATCGACGTCTTGACGATCTTGGCCTGGAACTCCGCGAACCGGATCTCCGGCATCGGGGGCTCGGACGTCTCGTTCGGTTTGCTCTCGTCCTCGAATCCCGTCTCGATCGCGACGAAGCGCTGCAGATGCCGTTCGACGAACTCCCCTGCCGCGTCGAGCCAGTCCGCGACCTCGGCCTGCGGCCACCGTTTCAGGAAGTCCTTCGTGTGCGCCTGCAGCACCTTCCACGCGAGCTGGCGGTCCATCGCGCGCACCTCGGCACCGACGCGCGCCTGTTCTTCGCGAACACGTTCGTTCACCTCGTCGAGGCGCTCGAGCAGCTGCTCGCGCTGCCGCAGCAGGTGCGAACGCTGCGCGTCGTCGATCTTGCTCTCGATCACGAGCGCCGACAGCGCATCGAGCGTGATCGGCTCGCCGTCGACGACCGGGTAGATGTCGGCCGTCGACGCGCCGCTCTGCGCCTGGAACCGCACGAGCGCACAGCCTTGCTTCTGCGCCTGGCGCTGCAGCGCGTCCATGATGCGCCGTTCGCGGCTGCTGCTCGCGCGCAGCACCACGCGGCGCGACATGCGGTGCGGCCGCGAACGCAGCGCACCCTGCAGGGCGTCGTGCAACGTGCGCCCGAGGTCGTGCAGTTCGTCGCGGAAGGCACTCGCGCGGCCAGCCGGCAGCGAGACCAGCAGCGGGCGGTGCGGTTCGCGGAAGTTGTGCACGAACAGGCGGTCGGGCACCCGGCGACAGAGCGGCTGGATGTCGCGCAGCAAGAGCTCGACGACCGCCGTGCGGCCCGAGCCCATGAGGCCCGACACGAAGAGGTTGTAGCCCTGCGCGTGGATCGACAGCCCGGTGCGCAGCGCGGCCATCGGCCTGTCCTGGCCGAGCAGGAACGCCGCGGTCGGCTGCTTGCCCGACGGACGGATCGGCGGGCACGTCCACCGGAGATCGGCGGGCGGCACGACGCCCGCCCCTCCCGTCGACCCCGCGCCGCCGCCGGTGGCCCTCACGCGTGTGCCGGCACGCGGCGAACCCGGCCGTGTCGTGCGCTCCGCCCTGCTGCGCCCCGCCTTGCCGCCGCGACCACCGCCGGATCTGTTCTGCCTCACGTGCGTGCCACCAGCACCGGACACGGTGCCGCCTTCAGGATCTCCCCCGCGGTGCTGCCGAGCAGGGCCTTCATGATGCCGGTACGCCCGCGCGACCGGACGAGGATCAGGTCGACCTTCTGCAGCAGCGCCTCCTGGAGGATCTTCTCCTCCACGTCTTCGCCGAACGTCAAATGACCGAGCGCGCGCACGCCCGCTTCGGCCGCCTTGTCGACGAACTGCTGCAGCATCGCGCGCACTTCGGCTTGCAGCGCGGTGTCGAAGTCGCGGCTGTTGTCCGCCATCGCGCGGTGACGACCGATCAGATTCACGGTCGCCGGTGTGTCGATCACGGCGAGCAGGAGCAGCTCCGCGCGCAGTTGCGCCGCCAGGCCGATCGCGTAGCCGAGATCGGGTTCGCGGGTCTCCGCGAGCTCGATGGGCGCGAGGATGCGGCGGACGACCGGAACCACCATGGCCGCGAACGATACGGTCCCGCGGCGGTAATTCGAGCGAGCGAGCGCTATCCTGCGCGGCCCTTTTCGCACGCCCGCTCCGCCCCGTGGACCTGCAGAGTCTCTCCATCGATCGCGGCCAGCCGCAGCCGCCCCGCCGCCGCAGAAACCCCTGGCCGCTCCGCATCGGCGCGATCGCCGTCTTCGGCGTCGCCGCGTGGCTGTTCGGCCCCGCGGTGTCGTCGTTCGCCGACCGGCTGCGCCTGCCGGAAGTGAGGACGTTCGTCGTCACCGAGCCGGCCGCCGCGGCCGCCGCGGCCGTGCAGGGAACCGCCGCGAACGGCTACGTCGTGGCGGCGCGCCGCGCCGCGCTGTCGTCCGACGTGCCGGGCCGCATCGTCGCGATGGAGGTCCGCGAGGGCTCCGTGGTCAAGAAGGGCGACGTCGTCGCGCGGCTCTATGCCGACGAGTACCGCGCGGCGTGGCAGAAGTCGGTCGCCGACGCCGCGGCGGCGAGCGCCGCGGTCGAGCGTGCGACGCAGTCCGAGCGCGCGAGCCGCGCCGACCTCGCGCAGACGGAGGCGGCGACGACGACGGCGAAGGCGCAGCGCGACGAAGCCGGTGCGAACCTGGCGTGGGCCACGAGCGAACTCGGCCGCGCCGAGGACCTGCTGCGCCAGGGCATCGGGTCCGAGCGCGATGTCGAACGCGCCCGCACCGAACTCGACGCCGCCACCGCGCGCCGCGCCGCGCAGGACGCCGCGGTCGCCGCGAGCGCCACTGCCGTCGACGCCGCGCGCCAGCGCGTCCAGGTCGCCGCAGCGGACCTGCGGGTCGCCGAGGCGCAGGCCGCCTCCGCCGCCGCCGCCCGCGACCTCGCCAGGGCAACGCTCGACAAGACCGACGTGAAGGCACCCTTCGACGGCATCGTCGTGCTGAAGGACGCCGAGGTCGGTGAAGTGGTGTCGCCGAACTCGCAGGGCGGCAGCACCGCGCGCGGCGCGGTCTGCACGATGGTCGACTTCGAC
>JAEUHQ010000096.1 GCA_016794565.1 Planctomycetota bacterium
TGGTGACCTTCGTGATGTCGTTGTCGAGTTCGTCGAGCGTGTAGCCGACGGCGAGCTTCGCGGCGATCTTCGCGATCGGGAAGCCAGTGGCCTTGCTCGCGAGCGCGCTGCTGCGGCTCACCCGCGGGTTCATCTCGATCACGATCATTCGGCCGTCGCGAGGATTGATCGCGAACTGCACGTTGCTGCCGCCGGTGTCGACGCCGATCTCGCGGATGCACGCGATCGCCGCGTCGCGCATCAGCTGGTACTCGCGGTCGCTCAGCGTCTGCGCCGGAGCGACGGTGATCGAGTCGCCCGTGTGCACGCCCATCGGATCGAAGTTCTCGATGGAGCAGACGATGATCACGTTGTCGTGCTTGTCGCGCACGACCTCGAGCTCGTACTCCTTCCAGCCGGCGATCGACTCTTCGACGAGAATCTCGCTGTTGAGCGACAGCGACAGGCCGCGACCGCAGATGTCCTCGAACTCCTGCAGGTTGTAGGCGATGCCGCCGCCGCTGCCGCCCATCGTGAAGCCGGGGCGGATGACGCACGGCAGGCCGATCTCGTCGAGCGCCTGCCTGGCCTCCGGCATCGTGTACGCGAGCCGCGATCGTGCGCACGAGAGGCCGATGTTGGTCATCGCGTCGCGGAACTCGAGGCGCCCTTCGGCCTTCTGGATCGACGCGGGCTTCGCGCCGATCATCTCGACGCCGAACTTCTCCAGCACGCCCATGTCGTGCAGCTGCATCGCGCAGTTGAGGGCGGTCTGGCCGCCGAGCGTCGGCAGGATCGCGTCCGGGCGCTCCTGTTCGATGATCTTGCTGACGACGTCGGCCGTGATCGGCTCGACGTAGGTCCGATCCGCCATCTCGGGATCGGTCATGATCGTCGCCGGGTTGCTGTTGATCAGCACGATCCGGTAACCGTCGGCGCGCAGCGCCTTGCACGCCTGCACGCCGCTGTAGTCGAACTCGCACGCCTGGCCGATCACGATGGGCCCCGAACCCAGGATCAGGATCGACTTCAGGTCTTGGCGGCGCGGCATTTCGGGCCAGGACTACAGCGGAACGATCGGCGGCGCGCGAGCCCAAAGTGGGTCATCGAAACGACGCGACGGTGCGCGAACGTCACCGCGGTGCGCGTCGCCCGTACAGCGTCCAGTTGGGACCGGCGAACAGGACCTCGGGCGGCGCCGCGCCGGACGGCGGCGCAGCGGCGAAGAGCCCGTCCGGCGGCTTGCCGCGTACGAGCCAGTAGTCGAAGTCGTCGCCGAACTTGGAGTGATCGTAGAGACCCGGGTTCCACTCGAACCCGGCCGGCAGGCGCCGCGACAACGTGCCCGCTCGGAGCCGGACCGGCGCCATCGGGAACTCGGCGAACGTGAAGTACGCGAGTCCGCCGATCCGGGCCTGGTAGTACTGGTGCGCGTGCATGAAGGACGGGAGTCCCGTCGCGTCGCTGAACGGCGCGTAGCACAGTCCGGCGAGCCTGTGACCCGGCTCGGTGCGTGCCAGCACGTCGTCCAGTTCTCCCATCTCCGCGTCCGTGAAGGCGAACCCGGCGCGCCAGTTCGCGGCAGCGAGCGCCGTCACGCCGATGCACGCCACGGCGAGGGCGAGCTGCGTGATCCGAGGCAGGGGAATGCGCGGTCCGAGCGCGGGCAGGAGCAGCAGTGCCACCGGGAGGTAGCGCCAGTTGATCGGCGCGACGATCCCGTAGGTCAGTGGGGCGAACAGGTACGCGAGGAACGTCGCGAGAAGCGTCAGTTCGGGGGCGAACGACGGCAACGGCGCGGCGAGCGGGGCGCGGGCCGGCAGTGGCGGCAGTGCCGCGATGGCGCTCCGTTCCGGCGCGCGGCCGAAGATGCGCAGAACCACGAAGACCGTCGCGATCGCGAAGAACACGATCGCTGTCCAACGCCCCGAGCCGTCGGCCCACGCGTCGAACGAGTGCGACATCCAGTGGCGCAGCGTGTCCAGCCCGGGCAGGAAGGAGAACTCGTTCCCGTCGACCGGCCCGTCGCCGGAGCGCCGGTCGAGAAAGGCCGGCTCGTTGACCCACGCGGCGATCGCGGCGAGCGAAGGGAGCGCCGCGAGTGCGCTCAGCGCGAGCGCGCGGCGCGCCACAGCTCGCGGCACGCGCCGCCCGAACTCGACTGCGTGCAGCAGCGCGACCAAGCCGAACCACGCGAACGTCAGCGCGTGGCCGTAGAACGCGACGAGGCTCGCGAACGCGAGCACCGCGGCTGTCACGAGGTCGGGTCGCCGCCACAGCCGGCACAGTGCTGTGAGCGCGAACAGCGACGCCGTGACGCCGGTGTGGAAGCTGTGGAAGCCCACATGACCCATGCGTGCAGAGCGCCGCCGCCGGCCAGCGCCGCGAGTACCGGCGGGCGGCCGTTCTCGCGGAGCCACAGCGCCACGGCGATCGGTTGGAGGGCGATCGCCGCGATCACGGCGATCCGACCGCCGGTCTCGACGTCGCCGAACCACGAGGCCGCGACGGCGACCCAGTAGAAGAGCATGTACTGCTCGGGTGCGAGCGACGCGTCGAACCACGGCGCGAACGCCGACGTGTCACGGCCGCACAGCGCGGCGATCGTGCCGAGATGCTGCGGGTGGTCGACGAACGGCAGCCACTTCGGGGCGAGGATCGGCCACGCGAGCAGGCCCGCGACGATCGCGAGCGTCGTCGTCGTCACCAGCCGTGAGGCCGGGACGGCTCCTGGCTTCCTCTTCTCCATCGGCGCTCCCGCAGTCTCCGCCCCGAAGGCTAGCGATCCCGAGAGCGGGCGTCTCGCCCCGGTCCGTCCCGCCGGGGTTACTCGCCTCGCCGCCGCCGCTACTGGCGCCGCCCTTCTCTCGCGAGGAAACCCCCGAATGATCCGGATGAGTGTCGTCGCTGCGGTCGGTTCGTTGTTCTTCGGTTTCGGATCTGCCCTGGCCCAGGAGGTCCTTTTCACCGACGGAACCTCGTTCGCCGGGTCCGTGGTCTCGGTCGACGGGTCGCGCGCGAAGGTCAAGTGCGCCGACGGCTCGATGCGCATGGTCGACGTGCGCGACATCGACCTCGAGGTCGACGCGAAGGGGGAGGAAAAACGCCACGCCGCGACGCTGGCGAAGGGCCCGACGACGCCCCGGGCGACGGCCTTGCTCGCGCGGCTCGTCAAGGGGGAGGTGCTGGAGTTGCCGGACCTCGTGGGACTGTCGGAGAACTGCACCCAGGAGGTGCTCGACGGCCTTCAGAAGACACTGGCTGGCAAGGCGGCCGCGCCCCGTGCTCTCGCGGCGCAGGCCCTGGCCCTGTCCGCCACCCAGGAGGGTGTGAAGGCCGCGATCGCCGCAGCCAAGGCGGACCCGACCCTCTGGAAGGGCGTCGCCAACGCGCTGGATTCGGGCGCCGCACTGGCAGCCATGCAGGCCATCGACGCGCGGGCCGACATCGAGACCGCGATGACCCACAAGGACCGCATCGTGCGGTTCTGTGCGAGCTGGGTGGCGGCCCACCTGGAGTCGAAGGACGCGCTCCCTGTGCTTGCGACCTTCCTCGCGGACTCCGATCACCACATCCGGGA
Organism: Planctomycetota bacterium; assembly: GCA_016794565.1. GTDB lineage: Bacteria > Planctomycetota > UBA1135 > UBA1135 > UBA2386 > JAEUHQ01. The sequence goes on from JAEUHQ010000096.1 coordinate 3,560, forward strand.
GTCGGCCGCCGTCGGTCTGGCCGAGTGCGGTGATGCGGCCGGTGCCAAGGTCCTGATGACGATGGCGAAGCGCGAGAAGTCGCCGGCGATGGATGCCAATCGCGACGCCGATGCCGCGACGCGCGATCTCGTGGCTCGGGGTGCCCGGCAGGAACGCATTCGCGCCTGCAAGCTGCTCGGGGCGCTCAAGGCCAAGGATGCGGTCGCGACGCTGACGAGCCTCGGCAAGCACGGCGATCCCGACATCGCCGCAGCGGCGAAGGCGGCCCTCGCGGCGATCCAGCAGGGCTGACGCGGACGCGCGCGTCGTCGGGAGCCGTTCGAAACGGGGCCTGTCCGTCGAGTCACGTCGCCCGTAGATTGGGGAAGGATCGGGCAGCGAAGGCGTCTTCGAGCCCCGTCCGGCCGAGTCACCCCGCTCGCCCCATGAACGAACGCCGCCCCACTCGTGTCTTCGTCGCCGCGGTTTGTGCGCTGACCGCGTGTTCCACCGCGAGCTACGTCGCGGATGCCGACGAGGAAGTGGACGCCGTACTCGGCCACGCGCGGACGACGACGCTCGGCAATCGCGAGTCGTGGGTCATCCGACCGGTGAGCGAACCGCTGCCGCCGCCCGAGTCTCCGGCCGCCGAACCGCCGCCGCCAGGAGCGGCAGCCGCAGCGCCGCCCGCTGCGCCGGTCGCGGCGACCGAGATCTTCGACCTCGACCGCGCACTGCAGACGGCGGTCCGGCAGAACCGTGACTTCCTGTCCCGGCGCGAGGGGCTCTATCGCGAAGGGCTGTCGATCGCGCTGACGCGCTTCCAGTTCGGGCCGCAGTTCGCGTCCGCGATCTCCTACCTGTGGCCGCAGAGCGAGGGCGGGTTCCAGCGGCACGGCGTCGGCGCCACGCTGTCCGGCTCGCAGATCCTGCCGACGGGCGGCACGCTCGCGGTCGCCTCCGGCGTCGACGCGAACTGGTCGGCCGGGCCCGGCAGCGGCGATCCGCTGTACGGGACGACTGCGTCGGTCACGCTGACGCAGCCGCTGCTGCGCGGCGCCGGCTACGCGATTTCGCACGAGGCGCTCACCCAGGCCGAGCGCGAACTCGTCTACTCGATCCGCGACTTCGAGGACTTCCGCGAGTCCTTCACGATCGGCGTGGCGCAGCGCTTCTTCGAGCTGACGAGCCAGAAGAAGACGCTGGCGAACGAGGACCGCAACTACGAGGCGGCAGTGTTCGATCGCGGCAAGGCGGAGGCGCTGCTGCAGGTCGGTCGCAACGCGGAACAGGAAGTGTTTCGCGCGCGGCGTCGCGAGATCGAAGCCAAGGATCAGCTCATCAACGCGAAGGCGGCCTACGACCGCGCGCTCGACGAGTTCAAGATCCTGCTCGGCGTGCCCACGACCACCGCGATCGACCTGACCGAGAGCGAGCCGCCGTACGAGCCCGTCCGGTTCGAGGTCGGTTCGGCGGTGGCCGCCGCGCGGCACAATCGGCTCGACCTCATCACCGACCGCCAGCGCGTCGAAGACACCAAGCGTGCCCTGCGCATCGCCGAGAACGACCTGTTGCCGGACCTTTCTCTCGTGGCGAGCTACGGTGTCGTCGGCGAGGCGAACGACATCGGCCACGCGGCGCCAGACGAGTGGAGCTCGTCGGTCGGCCTCACGATGGAGGTCCCGCTGCAGCGCAAGGCCCAGCGGAACGCCTACCGCAGCAGCCTGATCGCGCTCGAACAGGCGCGCCGCGGACTGCAGCTCCGCGAGGACCAGCTCGACCTCGACATCCGCGACGCGATGCGCTCGTTGAAGAGTCTCGAGGAGCGCATCCAGCTGCAGGTCGAACAGATCGAGCAGGAACGCGCGGCGGTCACGGTCACGCAGATCCGCTACGAGGCGGGCAAGCTGGAGAACCGCGACCTGCTCGAAGCGCGCCAGGCGCTCGTGGACGCGCAGAACGCGCTGATCCGCCTCAAGGTCCAGCACTTCGTCGCGCGCTTGAACCTCCTGAAGAGCATGGGACTGTTCTTCGTCGACGAGAACGGGAGATGGAGATGAAGAAGACGTGGATCCTGTTGGGGCTCGCCGCGGTCGCCGGCCTCGCGTTCGTGGTTCCCTGGTCGCGGCCGGAGCAGGTCGCCCAGGCTGCATCGAGCGACCTCTACACCGTTCGCCGCGCCGATCTCGAAGTGACGATCACCGAGAGCGGCACGATGGTCGCGAAGGAGTCGCAGAAGGTCGCTGCGAAGATCAAGGGGGAGAGCAAGATCCTCTCGCTCACGGAGGAGGGCAAGGAGGTCGCCGAGGGCGAAGTGGTGTGCAAGCTCGACGGCACGCAGGCGCAGTCGGCGGTCGAGCAGGTGAAGCTCGACATCCTGCAGACGGAGGCCGACCTCAAGACCGCGCGCACGGAGATCGAGATCCAGGAGGTCGAGAACGCGGCGAACCTGACGAAGGCGAGCGTCGCGCTCGATCGTGCGAAGAAGGAGATCGAGAAGTACCGCGACGGCGAGGCGCCGCAGGAGCGGCGCAAGCTCGAGGTCACGCTGAAGGACATGGAGACCGAGTTCAATCGCGCGCGGAAGAACCTCGAGGACAGCACGAAGCTCCTGGAGCAGAACTACATCAAGAAGTCGGAGCTCGAAGACCACCAGATCGCCTTCGAACGCGCGACCGTGCAGAAGGACAGCGCCGAGGTCGCGCTGCGCATGTTCGACAAGTACACGTTCCCGATGACGCTGCGCGACTTCGAAACGAAGCTCGCCGACGCCGAGCGCGAAGTGTCGACGGCGCAGAAGCGCGGAGAGTCGCAGCTCGGCCAGAAGAGCGTTCGCGTGCAGCAGCTGGAGAAGCGGCTGCGCATGCAGACCGACCAGCTGAAGGAGCGGCAGGAGGACCTCGACAACATGGTGCTGAAGGCGCCGTGCCCCGGGATCCTCGTCTACGGCAATCCGCACGAGCCCTGGTATCGCGATCGCATCAAGGTCGGCGGCTCCGTGTACGGAGGCCAGACGGTCATGACGGTTCCCGACCTGCGCATGATGCAGGTGAAGCTGAAGATCCACGAAGCCGACATCAGCAAGCTGAAGCTCGGCCAGAAGGGTCTCGTCACGACCGACTCCTATCCCGGTGTGCGCCTCGACGGCGAGGTCACGAAGATCGCCACCGTCGCGTCGCAGGGCGAGGACTGGGGCGGTTCGAGCGAAGTGAAGAAGTTCGACGTCGAGGTCACGATCAAGGAGCCCGGCATCCAGCTGCGCCCAGGCATCAGCGCGAAGGTCGAGATCCGCATCGAGAAGCGGCCGAAGACGTTGTTCGTACCGCTGCAGGCCGTCTTCACGGAGGAGGGCGAGCACTTCTGCCACACGCAGCTTCCGGGCAAGCCGTACGAGCGGCGCAAGGTCGATCTCGGTTCGAGCAACGACAACTGGATGGAGATCGTCGCCGGCCTCACGGAGGGCGAGAACGTGCTGCTCTACAACCCGACGCTCGCGAACCCGGGGGCGCGGAAGACGAAAGCGGACGGTGTGGTCGAGGACGGCAAGGAGGCTTCGGCCGGCGGGGCCGTCGAGGCGTCGTCGGCACCGAGTGCCGCCGCAGCCGTGCCGGCGGCGGCGTCCGGGACCACGAAGTCGGGGTCGTGACGTGGCCGCCCCCGTCCTCGAACTGCGCTCCATCCAGAAGACGTACGGGACCGCGCAGAACCCGGTGCCCGTGTTGCGCGGCATCGACCTGCGCATCGACGAAGGCGAGTTCGTCGCGGTCATCGGCTCTTCGGGTTCGGGCAAGTCGACGCTGCTGAACATCCTCGGGTGCCTCGATCGCCCCAGCCTCGGCAGCTACCTGCTCGTCGGTGAGGACGTGGGCACGCTCGACGACGTGCGGATGTCCGCGGTGAGGAAGACGCGCATCGGCTTCGTGTTCCAGTCCTTCCAGCTCGTGCCGCACCTGACCGTCGAGGAGAACGTGGAGCTGCCACTCTTCTACTCGCGCCTGCCGCGGCGCGTCCGGCGCGAGCGTTCGCGGGCGCTGCTCGAGCGGGTCGGGCTCGGCCACCGCGGCACGCACCTGCCGAGCGAGCTGTCCGGCGGCGAGTGCCAGCGCACCGCGGTCGCACGCGCGCTCATCAACGAACCGGCGCTCGTGCTCGCCGACGAGCCGACGGGCAACCTCGACTCGAAGACTTCGGCGTCGATCATCCAGCTGTTCCGCGAACTGCACGAGAGCGGTCGCACGATCGTGATGATCACGCACGACCCGGTCGTCGCCGCGGCGGCGGCGCGGCGCATCACGTTGCGCGACGGTCGCGTAGACGCCGACTCGGCCGCGGTCGCGGGGGAGGCAGCATGTTCGGCGAGCTGATCACTGAGGCGCTGCGCAACCTGATGCGCCACAAGCTGCGTTCGCTGCTGACGGCGCTCGGCATCATCTTCGGCATCGCATCCGTCGTGTCGATGGTGTCCGCCGGCGAGGGCGCGCGCCGCGAGATCCTCGACCAGATCCGCGAACTCGGCACCGACAACATCATCATCAACGCGGTCAAACCGCCCGCGGAGCAGAACTCGAAGAAGAGCGAAGAGACGTACGTGCTCGAGTACGGGCTCACGTTCCGCGACCTGGAGCAGATCCGCCGCACGCTGCCCGTCGTCACCGAGGCGCTGCCGGTGCACGACGTGAAGGAGCGCATCTGGTTTCGCAGCCGCAAGGTCGAGGCCAAGGTCCACGGCGTCACTCCGCGCTACTTCGAACGCCTCAACCTGAAGCCGCTGCTCGGTCGCGTGCTCGACGAGAAGGACGAACGCGATCGGTCGCGCGTGTGCGTCGTGCGCGCCCGCGTGCTGAACGAGGCGAAGTACGTCGGCGACCCGCTGAAGCTCGATCTGAAGATCGGCAGCCACTACTACCGCGTCGTCGGCGTGCTGCCGGACTTCGCGACGAAGAACCCCGATCGTGCGATCCTCGGTCTCGACGACCGCGCGCTCGAGGTCTACGCGCCGTTCGAGACGGTCGTCGACCGCCTCGGTCTCACGAAGGGCAACGTCGAGTCGGGCACGTGGGAGATGTCGCGCGTGGAGCTGCACCAGATCGTGTGCACGGTCGACGGCGAAGAGAACGTCATGTCCGCTGCGCGCGGCATCCAGGCCATCCTCGAGAAGTTCCACGAGCGCAAGGACTACGCGGTCACGGTGCCGATCGAACTGCTCCAGTCGCGCGCCCGTACGCAGCGCACGTTCGACATCGTCCTGCCCGTCATCGCCGGCATCGCGCTTCTCGTCGGCGGTATCGGCATCCTGAACATCATGCTGGCGAGCGTGACCGAGCGGACGCGCGAGATCGGCATCCGCCGCGCGATCGGTGCTTCGCAGTTCGACATCACCCTGCAGTTCCTCGTCGAGACCGTGACGCTGGCGCTCGTCGGCGGTGTGCTCGGCGTGCTGCTGGGCATCGGTGGCTCGTTCGCCATCGAGCACTTCACGGCGTGGAAGCCGGTCGTCACGTTCGACGCGGTCGCGGTGTCGCTCGCGATCTCGTGCCTGACCGGCGTCGTGTTCGGCATCTACCCGGCGCGCCGCGCCGCGATGATGAGCCCGGTGCAGGCGCTGCGGCACGAGTGACCGGTAGGCGCCGGTTCGTTGACCTTCGCCGCGTCGCCGGCTCTCCTTGGCGCCGCCAGTCTCGTGCAATCACGAAGGTGCTCCGCGGAGTCGGAGTGCCGCAGGAGTGATCGGTGCCATGATCAAGACCATCGCCACGTTCGCGGCCGTCGTCGTCGCTGCGGCGTGCAGTTCGAACCCGACCGTCACCCCGACCGAGAAGCCGCCCACCCTTGCCGCGCCGACTGCTCCGGAGCGGGTCGCCGGGCAGCAGTTCGCGGTGTTCTTCGGGTCCGGCAAGTCGGCGATCACCGAAGAGGCGGACGAGACCCTGCGCGAGGTCGCGACGCTGATCCGCGAGTTCACGCCGACGCGCGTCGACGTGGTCGGACACGCGGACACCGCGGAGCCCGATCCGGATGGCGTGTCGAAGGCGCGAGCCGACTTCGTCGCGCAGCGCCTTCGTGCCCTCGGGGTCACCGCCGAGATCCAGGCGCGCGGCGCCGGGTCGAAGGAACTCCTGATCCAGACTCCTGCGGGCACGAAGGAAGCACAGAACCGCCGTGTCGCGATCGACTACTGATTCGCGCAGGCTGGTCGCTCCGAGCCTTCTTGCTGCCGTTCTTCGTCCATGCGATGCCCTTGGTGGGGCCGCCCGGAAGCGGCCCGCCGCTCAATAGTCGAGCGTCGCGCGAACGATGTTGCTCGTCGCCATGCCCGGCAGGGCTGGACAGCCGACGTAGTTGACGTTGAACGTCACGAACTGGAACTCGATCTGCAGGCCGAGCCACGACGCTTCGGTCGGTGTCGCCCACGTAGTGGTCGCGGTGCCCGCGGTGTTCGGCGCGAAGAAGAGCAGGATCGGTTGCACGATCGCGCACACACCGCACTGTGCGTGCGGCGCGGGCACGCCGACGACCACGAACGGGATCGCCAGCGACTGGGCGCCGTGCAGCTCGAATGCGAAGGCCGTGTTGCCGAGTGCGAACGGCCCCGGCGTCGACGCGACTCCGCCGGGTCCGCAGCCGCCGCCGAGGTCCACGACTGCGCCGCCCGGACCCATCGACTCGACTGCCTGCAGGCCGACGTTGCTGTCCGCGGTGACCGTGCTCTGGTCGGCGAACACGACGACACCCGCGTCCGACGCGGTGTCGGGATCGCCGTCGCGTTTGCCGACGATGCGCGGTCCGTGTTCGTACGTGTACGCGTTCCCCGGCGTCAGATCGAGGCGCAGTTCGCCGCCGATCGGAGTGCCGTTCGGCGCCAGCGCCTTGAAGTAGACGTCGTCGAAGAACGCTGCGCCCGGCGCGGATGCCATCCACGTGAGTCCGAACTTGTCGCCGAGCAGCGCGACGTCCGCCGCGTAGTCGCTGTCGTTCGGGTAGAGCACGAGGTCGATCACCGGACTCTGGCTCGTGATGCCGCCGGCGCCAACGGTGACGAGGCGTCCGCGGATGTCGGTGGCGGACGGGTTGCCGATCTCCTGCTCTTCCCACGCGATCAGGAACTTGAAGCCGTCGCCGTCGACGGCGGACCAGCCCGCGTTCTGCGGTGTGTTCTGGATCCACACGCCCGGGCCGATCAGGTTCATGTCGTTGTCGACGACCTGCGCGCGGATCCAGCCGGGCGAACCGGGCGGTCGATCGGTCCAGGTCACGAGGTGCACGCCGGGGTTGCCGCCCTGCTTGCTGATCGCCGCCTCGCCGACGTTGCCGCCGGCTATCTGCACGATCGGCGTGGCGCTCGGCTGCAGCTGGTTGTCGATCGTGACGGAGCATCCGAGCAGCCCGTACGTGTCGTCGAGCCATGCGACGAGCAGGTCGTCGTCGAACACCGTCGCTTCGCTGCTGAGGATCGGCGCTTCGAGGCCGGCGGGACCGTCGATGGTGAACACGTCCGTCGCCACGGCCTGGGTCGGTTCGAACGCGAGGCCGCTGATCGACGACTGGCCGTTCGCGCGGTTCACCCACACGATCAGGTAGAGGCCCGTGCCGCCGATCACGCCGACGCGGGCGCTGTCCTCGTCGCCGGTCTGGTTGATCGCGAAGGCGTACGCCAGCGTCAGCGAGCTCGCGTAGAAGACCCCCGCGACGATGCCGGTGGATCCGTTCGCGAAGAACTGGGTCCACACGACGCAGTACGTGCCGGTGTTCGCGTCGAACACGACGTCCGGGAAGTCGCAGTCCGCGGCGGGCAGCGCTTCCGTCGCGACGCCGATCAGCGGATCGAGTTCGAGCGGATAGGCCGCCGAGCCGACGAACGACTCCGGCAGCGTGAACTCCACGCCGTCGTCCGTCAGGCGCATCGCGCCGTCGCAGCGATTGCCGAGCGCGTCGATGCCGACGACGCGGCCGAGTTCGACGCCGCCACCGCCTTCGTCGCGCCACGACACGCGGTCGCCGGCGGTCGCGTGGAGCGCGGTGTCGATCGCGAGCCGGACGACGAGATCGCCGCGGCCGCGCGGCGGCTCGCGCAGGACGAAACTCTGTTTCAGGCCGTCGGCGCGGGCGACGAAACGTTCGTCGATCGCGGATCGGCGGTACGTGACCGAACGCCGGTCGTGCTCACGGGTCGGCGTCTCCGCGCCCGTGGCGAACACGTGGTCGCCGCGCCTCGCCTCGACGAAACGCGAGCGCCACGGGGCCGGCCGCGGCGCCGTCTTGCCGAGGGCGGGCAGGAACTCCACGTCGTCCGCGCCGAACGTCACGCGCCAGCGCCGGCCGACGCCGAGCAGCGCGCCGTTGTTCTCCATCACGCCGGCGAAGTCCGCGGTCGCGAGCGTGGCCTTCGCTTCGCGCACGGGGCCGACGTGTCGATCCTGCGCAGGCGCGCCGGCACTCGTGGCGAGTGCGACGAGGCACGCGATCAGCAGTTCGAGTGCGAGGGCGAAGGCGGGAATCGGCACCCTACAGAGTACGTCGCGTCCGGCGATCGGGCCGTCCGGGCGACGGGGTGCGTTCGGCAAGCGCCGTTGTCACCGCGACTCGGCGGAAGCGCTCGGCGTCTTCGTGCCGTCGATCTCGTCGATCGTCTGGCTCGCGAAGTCGCCCCATCCCTCCACCGGCGTGCCGTCGATCGCGATTGCGTGGCGCCGCCACTGCATCGGCGAGATCGCGACGAGTTGTACTCTCATCTCCTGCCCTTGCGGCGACGCCTTCAGGCCGTCGCGGTAGTAGCGGAACGAGGTCTTGCCTATCTCCTTGCCGTTCACGATCAACGGCTCCGCCAGCGCGTCGTTGCCGACCAGCATCAAGCCGCGGTCGGGGAGGTCGGGCGACTCCGCGAGTTCGGCGAGCGACACCGGGCGCGCGCCGGTGCGCTTGCGGAATGCTTCGATCGCGTCGTGGAGTGCGCGCAGCTTCGCCGCGACGGTCCGGCCCTTCACCTCGTCGATCTCCCACGCCCACGTGGCGTTCGACCTGGTCGCGATCACCGGACCGAGCGCGACGGCGAACGTCTGCAGCAGCGGGCCGCCGAGCACACCTTCGCACGCGAGCACGAGCCGATCGGGAAGTCGACGGATGGCGCCGCGCCCGCGCCCGAGGTGTTCCGCGACGACCTCTGCTTCCGGCATCTGGGCGATCGTCATCAGGGGCTTCATCGGCCCGAAGGAGATGCCGAACGTGTTCGCGAGCGGCAGCCACACTTCGTGCAACGCGGCATGGATCGCGGGGCCGTCGAAGCGGAGGTCGAAGTTCGGCAGCGGCGCGCCCTTGCCGTCCGGGACCTTCGCGGCGCCGACCTCGAGCACCCGCGGCGCCCCGATGGCCTCCGCCTTCAGCTGGGCGCGCAGGCTGTTCATGCTCTCGGCGAAGTGCACGACGCCGTCGCCGCGACAGAAGGCCGGCTGGAAGCCGGCAGGGGCGCCGGGGATCCGAAGGTGCACGCAGGCGCGTTGCTCGACCTGCGCGGCCTTCGGTTGGAGGCCGGGCAGTCGGCCGAGCCGTTCGAGCAACCGCGTTGCCGCGTCTTCGTCGACGATGCCGAAGGTCGCGTAGAGGCGCGGCACGAGGGCGCCGAGCCCCGGGCGCGTGATCGCCAGCGTCACGCCGCCGCTCCATGCGCGATTCAGGTCCTCCGCGACGTGCAGTTCGTTCAGCGTGGGCAGCTCGGCGGCGACGAGCAGATGGTCGACCGCGGCGATCGTCTCGCGCACGTCGAACGCACAGCGCACCTGCAGCAGAGCCTGCTCGGGCAGTCTCTGGTCCACGAGCGGGGCCGATGCGTGCACGAGCGCTCCGATCAGTCCGGTCGGCTCCTTCGTCGACAGCACGATCTCGTCGCGCACCGAATCGGCTCGCAGCGCAGCGCTCCAGGTGAGAACCGTCTCGTCGTCGATGCCGAGGAAGGCGAGGAAGGCGTTCGCGCTGCTGGGCGGGCCGCCGAACGCCACCGCGGGACTCATGTACTGCGCGAGATCGATCTCGAGCTCGAACCCCGCCGGCGGGGGAGCGAGCGGCCGGCAGTGTCCGGCGCCCTCCGGCGATCCTTCGCCGCCGACGAACTGTCCTGGCAGGTGCAGGTACCACGACCCGCCGTGCGCCTGGCCGAGAACGCGGGCCTTGAAGCCGTCGATCATCTGCTCGGGCTTGCCGACGTCGCCGTAGGCAGCGCCGATCCGGTCGACGACCTCGGCGAACTGTTTGGCGAGGCGTTCCTCCGCCGCGGCAACCGGCTCGAGCGAGACGTTCGTGCGGCTCTCGAACGTCGCTTCGGAGAGCCAGACGCACACGCTCGCGCTGTGCACGTCGCGCCAGTCGGTCGAGTAGATCGCTCGCTTCGCGAGAAGTTGCGGATCGAGCGCCGCCGGCGAGATCGCCTCGAGCTCGTCGACGGCGTCGCGCCACAGGCGCACGGTCGCGGCGTAGTTCGCGATCGCGGTCGTGAAGGCCGCGGTGACCTCGGGCTCCGCGAGCAGCTTGCCCGTCTTCGTCGATGGCAGCGCGGCGAGGAGGCCCGGGAGATCGTGCACCGCCATCCTGACCATCGGCCGCTCGACGACGAACCGGTGGGGCGGGTCCTGCGCGGCTGCGGGCATCGCGAGCAGCGGGAGCGCGAACAGCGGGGCGAGTCGCGGCATTCCGGCGATCCTACGCCGCGGTCGTGCGGGGCGCCGCTCTGGACCGATCGGGCCCGCGCCGCAGCATGCCGTGATGCTCTTGGGCGGCACTGTGCGGCGTCGGCTCGGGCAGATGAGCGAACCGTCCCCGTGTTCACCGAGCACGGTGTAGTCGCGGTGCCGACCTCGCGGCTGCGTTCCGTCGACCGATCGGCGGCTCCAGGGTCGCTGCGGTGCGGCATGGTCGCTATGGTCGAACGTCGATCCCGCCGTGGGGGGGCAGCACTGCGGGGAAGAACCCAGGAGGACCCGTGCCCGAATCCCGCGACTTCGACGTTCCGGATCATCGGCTGCTGTTCGAGGCGTCACCGGCCAAACAACTCGTGCTCGACTCGAGACTGCGCATCGTGGCGGTCACCGATCGGTACCTGAGAGCGACGATGACACGACGCGAGGAAATCCTCGGCCGGCACCTGTTCGACGTCTTCCCCGACAATCCGGCGGACCCGGGCGCGACCGGCGTCGGCAACCTCTCGGCGTCTCTGCAACGAGTACGCGAGTCGCGCAAGCCCGACACGATGGCGGTGCAGAAGTACGACGTGCGGAGGCCCGAGTCCGAAGGCGGTGGGTTCGAAGAACGGTATTGGAGTCCGCTGAACTCTCCGGTGCTCGACTCCGAAGGGCGCGTACGCTGGATCATCCACCGGGTGGAGGACGTCACCGACTACGTCCGTCTGACGCACGCCATGCAGAGCGGATCCCTCGCGACAGAGAGCCTGATGGCGCGCGCGAACGAAATGGAGGCGGAGATCCTGCGCCGAGGGCAGGAGCTGCAGTACGCGAACCGCGAGCTGCGTGCGCTGCACGACCAGCTCGAGCACAGGGTGGTCGAACGAACGGAAGAGCTCGCGCGCGCGAACGCCGCGCTCCAGCGTGAGATCGATGCTCGGCGCGACACGCAGACCGCGCTCGAGAAGGCGGAGAATCAGCTGCTGCATTCGCAGCGCCTCGAGGCCGTCGGTCACCTCGCCGGTGGCATCGCGCACGACTTCAACAACCTGCTGACGTTGATCCTCAGCTTCACGGAGCTGGCGCGGCAGTCGATCCCGGAGGATTCGCCGGCGATCGCCGATCTGGACGAAGCCATGCACGCGGCGCGGCGCGCCGCCGCGTTGACGCACCAGCTCCTGACGTTCAGTCGGCGCCAGATCCGCGAAGTCCGGGTGTTCGACCTCCGCGAGGTGGTTTCGGGGATGCAGGCCATGGTGCGGCGCCTCGTCGGCGAGGGCATCGAGTGCAGGGTCGACACGGATCGCGACGCCGAGCCGTGCCTCGTGCGCGCGGACCGCGGGCAGATCGAGCAGGTCCTGATGAACCTCGTCGTCAATGCGCGCGACGCGATGCGGGACGGCGGCAAGCTGTCCATCTCCCTGCGATTGATCGACGTCGACAGCGCGTTCGCCGAGCAGCAGGCGGACGTGCAGCCGGGGCGCTACGCGATGCTCGCGGTCTCCGACACGGGTTGCGGCATGGACCGTGCGACGCAAGAGCGCATGTTCGAGCCGTTCTTCACGACGAAGGCGCCGGGCAAGGGCACCGGCCTCGGTCTCTCGACCGTCTACGGCATCGTGAAGGTGAGCCAGGGCACGATCCTGGTCTACAGCGAGATCGGCATCGGCACGACGTTCAAAGTGCTGCTGCCAGCGAGCGATGAGCGGGTCGAGGTCTCGCCGCCGCAGGCGCAGGTTGCGCCCGTTGCGCGACCGGGCGAACGGCTGCTCGTCGTCGAGGACGACGACACCGTGCGCACGGTCCTCACGCGGATCCTTCGCAACGCGAACTACGAGGTAGTCGCCGCGCGGTCGGCGGACGAAGCACTCGGGCTGGCGCGCGACCCGGCGGTGGAGTTCGACCTGCTCGTGACCGACGTGATCATGCCCGGTATGAACGGCCGTCGGCTCGCGGAGCTCGTGCAGGCGATGCGGCCCGAGACGGGCGTTCTCTTCATGTCCGGCTACACGGACGACGTGGTGCTGCAGAGTGGCGTCTTGCCGACCTGGACGGCCTTCGTCCACAAGCCGCTGAACGCTGCGTCGCTGCTCGTCCGCGTGCGCGAGATGCTCGAGCGCCGCGAGAGCCGGCCGGCGACGGACTGACCCGGCGTCGCCGAGATCGCCTTGGCTGCCGCCTGCATCCGTCGGCATAGTGCCGGGAGATGGCAGCCACCAACGGCCAGCGCACGTCGCTCGACAAGGGCAGCATCTCCGTCCTCCTGCTGGAGGGCATCCACGACAGCGCGGTGCAGCGCTTCCGCGACGACGGCTACACGAACGTCGCCGTGGAGGCGAAGGCGCTGGCGCCCGAGCGGCTGCACGCGGCCCTCGCCGGTGTGCACATCCTCGGCATCCGGTCGCGCACGCAGTTGACGGCCGAGATCCTCGCGGCGGCTCCGAAGCTGATGGCGATCGGCTGCTTCTGCATCGGCACGAACCAGGTCGACCTCGCGACCGCACGCCGCCGCGGCATCCCGGTGTTCAACGCGCCGTTCTCCAACACACGCAGCGTCGCCGAGCTCGTGCTCGCCGAGATCGTGATGCTGCTGCGCGGCATCCCGCACAAGAACGCGGCGGCGCACCGCGGCGAGTGGATCAAGTCGGCCGCCGGCTCGCGCGAGGCGCGCGGCAAGACGCTGGGCATCGTCGGTTACGGGCACATCGGCACGCAGGTCGGTCTTCTCGCCGAGGCGCTGGGCATGCAGGTGCTGTTCTTCGACATCGTGACCAAGCTCGCGCTCGGCAACGCACAGCCGGTGCGCAGCCTCGACGCGCTGCTCGAAGCCGCGGACGTCGTCACGCTGCACGTGCCGGAGACGCCGCAGACGAAGTGGATGATCGGCGAGAGGCAGCTCGCGGCGATGAAGCGGGGGGCGTCGCTGATCAACGCGTCGCGCGGCACCGTGGTCGACATCGACGCACTGGCGAAGGCGCTCGCGTCCGGTCACCTGCTCGGCGCCGCGATCGACGTGTTCCCGAAGGAGCCCGAGTCGAACGACGAGCGGTTCGAGTCGCCGCTGCTGCGCTTCGACAACGTGATCCTCACGCCGCACGTCGGCGGCAGCACCGCGGAGGCACAGCAGAACATCGGCGCCGAGGTCGCGGAGAAGATGCTGCGCTACAGCAACAATGGTTCGACGTTGACCGCCGCGAACTTCCCCGAAGTGTCGTTGCCCGAGCACGAGGGCAAACATCGCCTGCTGCACATCCACCAGAACCGGCCGGGCATGCTGTCGCAGGTGAACGAGGTGTTCTCGCGGCATCGTGTCAACGTCGCCGCGCAGCACCTGCAGACCGACGCGGACGTCGGCTATGTCGTCATCGACGTCGACCCGGACGGCGCGGACACCCGCACGCTCCAGCGCGAACTGGACGCGATCGCCGGCACGGTCCGCACGCGGCTCCTGTACTGAGGAGGCGTACGGGGCGACGGACCGGGGCCGCACCCATCGCCGCGCGGCGATCGGTGAGTCCACGGCGCCCTCCTCGTCGCACCGCGAGACGGGGCGCGCCGCGGATCGAGCGACCTCGGGTGCGCGGCCGCCTGCCCGGCGAAATCCGTGGGTCGGTCGGACGCGCGGGACTGTTCCGGTGTGGATCGGGTCGGAGCGGGCCTCGAGCCCCGCCACGACAACCATGAACCCGATCTCCGAAACCGCCCGCCCCGGGCGCCGCCGCAAGGCGTGCGCATTCCTGTTCGCCGCTGTCCTGCTGCCGGCCGCCGCCTCCGCGCAGGTGACGTTCGTCAACCTGTACGAGAGCGCCGCCTTCTCCGGCGTCGTCCTCCCGATTCCGATCGTGCTCCCGACCTCGAACTCGATCCAGTCGCTCGGCAGCTTCGGCGACAGGACCACGTCGCTCTCGTGGACCAATCTGCCGGCCAACGTCGCGGTCGAGTTCTACGAGAACACCGACGGCAGCGGAGCGCGCTGGTCGATTCCCTTCGACGCGCCGCGCACGGGCTCGGTCGTGACCGTCGGCCCGACGTACAACGACACGTTCTCGTCGTACAGCTGGCACTACGAGGTCCCGAGCCAGGGGCTGCTGCGCATGTGGGACGGTGCCAGCTTCGCGGGCAACAACCGCCGCTACGCGCTCAGCTCCTACGCGGAGAATTCCCTGCACGTGCTGAACGGGTTCTCTGACACGGCGACGTCGATCGCGTGGTCGGACCTGCCGTCGAACGTCGTCGTCTGGCTCTATCAGAACTCCGACGGCACGGGCCACGAGTTCTGCATCACGCACGACGCGCCGCGCACGGGCCAGGTGCCGGCGTTGGCCCCGCTCGACAACAACGTGTGGTCGTCGTGGCGCTGGCGCACGGTCGACCCGGCGCAGGGTCGCATCGTGCTGTTCGAGGACACCGGCTTCGCGAACCGCCGCTGCACGCGCTACCTGTCCGAACTCGCGCTGGACACGACCCATTCGCTGGGCAGCACGGCGCTCGACGATCAGGCCGACTCCGTGCAATGGGATCTGCCGTCGAACCGCACGGTCGTCCTCTACGAGGACGAGCCGCTCGGCGGGCGACGCCTCGCGCTGGTCGGCAGCGGCGGCTGGTCGGACCTGAAGAACGGCAAGGGCGGTCTCTACCACGACATGTTCAGCGCGTTCGAAGTGCTGAACGGCAGCTACACGAACGTCGAAGCCGACCGCGACGCGCCGCTCGACCGGGTGTGTCAGCTCGCGAGCCACAACGCGTTCGCGAACCTCGACGAGGGCTGGGTGTACTACAACCACAAGATGTCGACGCTGAAGCAGCTCGACTACGGCGCGCGCCTCATCGACCTCGACGTCGGCCTCCAGAACGGCACCGCCTACCTGATGCACGGCACGTGGTCGCAGACGCTCGGCATGCGTCTCAACCAGACGCCGCCGACGCTCGCGTCGGCTCTGACCGACCTGCGCAACTGGCTCCTCGCCAATCCGACGGAAGTGGTGTGGCTGCAGTTCGAGAACAACACGGGCAGCACGACGGTGCTCCCGCAGGCGCTCGCCACCGCCTCGTTGACCGGCATGATGTTCACGCCGACGCAGATGCGCTGGCCGTCGATCAACCAGCTCGTCGGCATGGGCAAACGCCTCGTGGTCACGGTCGACACGAACGCCGGCACCCTGATGAAGGACGACGACTGGTACACGCTGAGCGTCTACGACAGCTACACCAGCACCGACGCGGAGAGCGGATACGACGACATCGACGGCATGCAGCGGTCGATCTTCGTGATGAACCACATCGACGTGAACAACCCGCCGGTCGCCTGGTTCGGCGTCACGCCCAACACCTACAGCGCCCTTCTCTCCCACGCTGCGGCGTTCGGCGCGCAGCGTCCCAACTACGTGCAGTACGACGTGCACGAACTCGGGGGCGACCCCGGCCTCGACGTCTGCAAGCTCGTCAACGCGGCGTTCTGGTCGCTGGCGCGAGCCACGACGGCGCGCTTCCAGGCGAAGTGCGACGCGTCGTCGCCGACCCTGAAGGCCACCTCGCGGCCGATTCTCGGTCAAACCCTCGCCACCACCTCGTCGCTCGGCGCGCACATCATGACGTTCGGGTTCTACGACACGACGTCGCCGCTCGGCCCCCTGCCGTTCGCGATGAACGGAACGGCGGGCTGCTGGTGCGACCTGCGCACGAGCCTCGACGCGGTGTGGTGGTCCGGCACGAGTGCCTGGTCGCTCGCGATCCCGAACAGCCCGATCCTGCTCGGCTTCCCCGTCTACCTGCAGTCGGCGACGTTCTCGAGCAGCTGGAAACTCAGCAACGGTCTGCGCGCGATCGTCGGCGCGCCGTAGCGGGCG
>JAEUHQ010000220.1 GCA_016794565.1 Planctomycetota bacterium
CACGAGCGCGGGGTGACGCGGATCGAGCGGTCCCCACTCGCCGATGACGATGTGTTCACGGCCGCGCGGCATGCTCGGGTGGAACGCAGCGGGCCCGGCGGCATCCTGCGCGACCAAGATGTCGGCGCCGTTCTGTTGGACACGGGATTCGGTGTCGCGGTCGAGCCGGATCGGCGTCGTGCCCCCGACCATGCGATTGCCCACGACCACGTTGCGCGACGACGACGTGTCGTTGCGCTGACCGTATACCGATGCGAGCAGGTCCTTGTCGTCGTCCCACCACAAGTGCACGCCGAGTCGACAGCGCTCGATCGTGTTGCCTTCGATCACGTTGTCGTGCCCGTGCTCGATCGAGATGCCGTTGGCGCAGTCGCGGATCGTGTTGCCGCGAATCTCGGTCTCGTACGAATACCCGGCCCACACGCCGTGGTCGCAACCATCGAGGATGTTGGCCAAGAACACGTTGCCGCGGCTGAAGGTCGCTTCGATGCCGTTCGCAACGGCGTGCGAGAAGTCGTTGTGCACGACCTTGTTCTCGTTCGAGCCGCCGCGTCCCGTGCGCTGCGTCGTCTCGTGACCCGCGTAGAGGAACAGGCCGTCGCCCGAGTGTGTGCCCGAGTTGCCTTCGATCAGGTTGTTGCTGCACTGCTCGAACATCAGGATCGCCGCCGAGTCCTGGCCGCGCGCATAGACGCCGTGGCTGTAGCCGCGCACGCAGAAGTCGCACCGATTGCGGACGATGTCGCAGTGCGTGCTGCGGTACATCGCGACACCCCATCCGGAGAGGAACGAGAAGTCGTTCTCCTCCACTAGCGCGTTGCGGCAGCGTGTCAGCAACAGACCGTTCTGCGTCGTCCGGGCGCAGCAGTGCTTCACGACCGCGTCGTCGCAGCCGACGAGCGAGATGCCCGCGCCGTACCGCGTCTCCCATTCGCCCTTGTCGTTCTCGTGCGGCCACAGCCAGTCCGCCGGGTCCTCGCGCTGCGGCGTGCTGCGAAGCCGCATGGCGCGGTTGTTCGACACGTCGACACCTTCGAGCCGCAACGCGTTCGCGTTCGCGGCGCGCACACCGACACGAAAGCCCTTCACCGCGCCACCGGTGATCACCACGCGTTCGTGGTTCGCGACCGAGACGCCGATCCCCTCGAATGCGTCCGGCATCCCGCCGCCAGCGGCGCCGTCCAGCGTCACTCCTGCGAGCGTCAACGTCACGCCGTCCGCGACGACGTGCAGGACGCCGTCGCCGTTGGCATCGCGCACGCCGTAGTGCCCGGGCCGCACCACCGTGTCGCGATCGATCACGATGTCGTCGCGATCCAGCACGATCTCCTGCGGCTGCAGCCGCGGCTTCACGGCACACCCGCCGACGAGCAGCAGCGAGACGAACGTCGCGACACCTCGCATCGCCGCAGCGTAGCCAGACGCAGGCCCTCGAGGGCATCGCGGACCGGGACGCCTCAGACCGACTGGCGCTTCGCCGCTCCCGACTGCGCGCGCGGTCGAAGCGGGATCTGCACTTCGAAGTAGCGGCGGTCGGCCCCGACGGACGGGCTGTTGTAGACCATCGTTCGCATCGGCCCCGCCGCCTCGTGGTCGGGGCTCACCGCGATCCACGCCACGAGTCGCGCGCGCAGCTCTTCGATGCGAGCGGGTCGTTCGTAGCCCCGCGAACCGATGGTGACGACCGTCGTCGCCGGAACGTCGACGACCTCGACACGGCCGTCCGCGCCGGTCTTGCCGATCTCGGGCGCGCCGTACAGGAACGCCATCGTCGCGGCGCGCCGTTCGTCGTCGGACCAGTCGACCTGCACCGGCGTGGTCATCGCGATCTCGTTGGACTCGATGTGGCGGAACAGCGGCCAGAAGGCGCCCATGCTGCCGCCCTTCATGCTGGTCCGTACCATGCGGTAAGCCGGGTAGGAACGCACTTCGATCTCGTCGAGCGCCTGGAAACCCGGCACCCCCTTGGGCCGTTCGGCCTCGGCGACGGGCTCGAAAGTGAGGTCGGCCAACAGATCCGCGGCTTCGCGCCGCTGCACCTGCGGATCGACGTTCCCGCCGAGCAGGGCGTCGGCGCGGGCACGCGCCGACGAACCGGTCGGCAACAGGCGAGCCGACGCCGCCAGTCGCTCGGCGAACTGCTTCGTGTCCTTCGTCGACAGGGCGTCGCCCAGCGTGCGCGCGGCCGCCTGCCGCGCGGCGAGATCGGCGGGTTGCAGCGCGCGCAGTGTCGGCTGCGCCGGGTCCTGGAACGGAAGAGCGGCGAACGCTGCGAGGGCGAGGAGGGCCAACGGCATGGGGGGGAGTTCGCTGTCGGCATCGCCGCGGATGCAGATGGCGAACAACCCGGAGTCGCGCCCCGGACGCCGCGCCCTCGAGCTGCCGATCTTCAGGTGCGGCCAAAGCGCGGCAGCGGGGCGCGATCGAGCAGCTGCTGCCAGATCGCGAGAAATGCGGTCCAATCGTGCCCGCCGGACACCTCGAGCACGTGCGTCGCGGGCAGGATCGTCGCGGCGGCGCGCGACTGGCGCAGAAGCGAGTCGTTCGAGCCGATGCCCAGGAACATGCGCGGCCGATCCACGGTCGGGTCGCCATAGCCGCGCAGCCAGCCGAACACGCGTTGCCCGACGGTCTGTTCGCCGGCCGGAGGACTCCACGAGCGGAGCCCTCCCGCCGCCAGGACGTCGTCGGCGACCTCGTCGCCACCGAGGTACGGACCGACGGCGATGACCCCGGTGATGGGCGCATGCTTCGCGACCTCGATGTCCGACGCGCAGAGCAGCGCGCCGAAACCGCCCAGCGACACGCCTGCGAGCCACACCTCGTCGTAGGCGGCGATGCGCGGTTCCAGGACGTCCTCCCAGATCCGCTGCACGGCCGTTCGCGTGCGGTAGTAGCCGAAATGTGCGTCGGCGATCAGCACGTCGGCCGCGATACGACGGTCGCGCACCGCCGCGAGCATGCCGCGGTCGACGAGGTCAGCGATCGAATCGCCGATTCCGGGCAGCAGCACCAGCAGGCAGCGCGCAGTCGGTGCGTCCGGCGTTGCCGGTGCGGGGTGGAAGGAGCAGGGCATCGGCTTCGCCGGCGATCGCAGGACCGCACACGCCGAAGCAGGGAGCCCGAGCAGGAGGAGGAG
This sequence comes from Planctomycetota bacterium, assembly GCA_016794565.1. GTDB lineage: Bacteria > Planctomycetota > UBA1135 > UBA1135 > UBA2386 > JAEUHQ01. Next base: position 3,140 of record JAEUHQ010000220.1, read on the forward strand.
TGCGGAGGCGACGACGAGACGTCCGCTTCGAGGCTGCCGTTCGCCTTGGTGGGAGTGCGCCATGGTCCGGGAGCATCCAGGCCCGGCGCGGCCTCCGACAGGAAATCACGCGCGCCCCGTCCGCACCGTTGCTCCCTGCGCTCGAGTCGACGAGCGCAACGCCGAGCGCACGGCGATCGCGCTCCAAACGACGAGTGTTGCACCAGCGACCTTCTGGGCCGTCGGCAGCAGCCATTGGTCGGGCCACGACGCGAGGAACGTCGCGGAGTACAGGGCGCCCGTCGTCAGAGCCGCGCCGAGCATCACGACCGTCAGCCTCGCGAGCCCCGGGTGGCGTTCGCGAACGGACAACACGCCCGAGGTTCCCGCAGCGAGCGCAAGGCACCCGGGAAGGCCCGCGACGACGATGGCGACACTGTGCCACGACGGGTGCGCGTTCGATGGGGTGCACGCGACGGATGGGACAGCCAACGCCGCCACGATCCCGAGCGGCCGGCTCGCCGCACCGACGGCGTGGCGCGGGAAGAGGCGCGGCAACAGCGCGAAGAGCGGGACGAACGACAGCCCGGTGACGATCATGCCCGCCCGACCGAGTCGCATGCCTGCACTGTTGGGTTCGCCGTTGTGCGCCACTGGCCGGGTCAGGTCGCACAGGTAGTTCCGGAGCTGGTCGTAGCCGCACGCATCGGGCCGCGAGCAACTCCCGCCGGGATACGCGAGCATCGACGCCGCGATGAGCGCCGTGCCGGCCGACAGAAGAAGCCAGGCCGCCACGGCCAGGTGCTTCGGGTTGGGCTGCAGGTCGGGCTTCGGACTTGGCATCGCGGAAGAGTCGTCGCGCGGGCAGGACGTCAGTTCGGTTCGCCGCGCTCGGTGAGCACGATGCCGGAGAAGCGTCGGAACTGCTCACGCTTCCGTTCGCCGGCCAGCTTGCCGAGCAGGTTCCACATCCACGCCATGCGCGGAGTGCGGCGCAAACGCATCGCTTCCAGCCAGGTCGAGCGGTACTGGACCTCGCGCCAACCGTGCCGCGCGAAGAACGCAGTGCCCTCGGTCGGGGCGAAGCGCATCGGTGAGGCCGCGGCCTGCAAATCGTGCTCGAACCGACGGTTCAACATCCTCAAGAGCTGCGGCGACGCGAGGTCGAACAGCCACCATCGCATCGCCGTCGACGCGAACAACTGATCGGCGAGGCCGGCGACCGCATCCTCGTCGAGGTAGACCAGCAGCCCTTCGCTGAGGACCAGCACGGGCCCGTGCTGTGCGGCGCGTTCGAACAGGTGCTTGCGCGCATCGCGATCGGCGAGGTCGATCCCCACTGCTTCGTAGGCGCAGGCTGGCACGACGTCGGCCATCGCCTTGGACTTGTGGGCGACCATGCCCGGCTTGTCGGCGTCGATCCACCGCAGGGGCGCGGGCAAGGAGAGTCGCCAAGGTCGTGCGTCGAGACCGGCGGCCAGGTTCAGCACCGTCGCACAGCCCTGCTGCACGCAGCGCAGGACGAGTTCGTCGGTCACCGCCGTGCGCACGACGATCGGCCACTCGATCGACATGCGGCGATTCATCGCCCGCACGATCTGCTCGCCGCGCGCACCGGCGAGGCGTCGCGCGAACGGGTCGCGGAAGATCGCGTCCGGCCGTTCGCTCTCCGCGGCGCGGAACATCGCGACCCAGAGTGCCGTGTCGGAGATGTCGCGCAGGGTGTCGCTCATCGGGAAGTCCCGAGTCTACGGTGCAGCCGCGCTCAGTCGGCCGAACGTCAGCCGCGGACGACACGGAAGCCCCACGCACGATACGCGGAGCCGCGCTGAAGCCGGTCACGAAGCCGGCTCGCGCGTGATCGGCAACTCGACGCGCAACTCGAAGTGCTCGTGCCCGTGCGCGAACGGGCGGCCGAGCCAAGCCTCGAACAGCGGCTGTTCGGCGGGCACGTAGCCGCTCGTCGGCAACCACGTGCGGAAGAACCAGTCGATCGCTCGCATCTCGAGATCGATCGGCCCACGCACCTCTAGCTGCGCGACGCGCATTGCCGGGAACTCGAGCGAACCCACTTCGCCGCGGCACACGATGTCCCGCTCTTCCGGCAGCACGAGCCCGACGTCGTAGCGGCACTTCTCGGGGGGCACGATCTCCGGGTCGTCCCACATGTAGCCGAGCCACTGTCCGTCGCCGATCCCACGTTCGTCGGCCCACGCGACGAGCCGTTCGACCGCGGCGACAACGACGCCCGGACGGAACGATTCGGGAACGCGGATGTACGCCACGCGGCGCGGCGGCAGACCGACGACCGATGGCGCGAAGCCGTCCGGATTCGCGCCGTCCGGCAATCGATCGAGCAGATGGCGATGCGACGCGCCGCCGACGAAGTCCTGCCACGCGTCGCGGCGTTGGTCGCGGAAGCCCGCGAGGTCGAACGCACTCGGCGCCGTGCCGAACCGCTGTTTGAACGTTCGCGTGAAGTCCGACGACGAACCGAACCCGGAAGCGAGTGCGATCTCCGTCATCGATCGACGCGGCCGCTGCGACAACATCACCAGCGCCCGATCGAGCCGGACGCGGCGGATGAACTGGCGCACGGGCTCACCCGTCAGCGACCGGAAGATGCGGTGAAAGTGAAACGGCGAGAAGCAGGCGATGCGCGCGAGATCCTCGAGGTGCAGCGGGTCCGCGAGGTTCTGCAGGACGTGGTCGATCGCGCGGTTCACGCGCTGCACGTAGTCGTTCGTCATGACCGCGCGCCGACCGTCATCGTCAGGTTCGCAAGATCTGGCAAGCGTCCGCTCAGGAGCTCAGGATAGAGGTCGCGCATCATGAACCGCACTGCCCCGTTCGTCCCGACCCTTCTCTCCGCTCTCGCCGCGCTCACCGCGGCGTACGGCACGCTCGTCTCGCCGCATTCGCCCGGACAAGAGCCGGCACCCGCAGCCGTGCAGGCGCCGCAACCGGCATCGAGTCTCGGCGCGTTCTCGGTCAGCCTCACGGTGAAGAACCTCGCCGCGTCGCGCGCGTTCTACGAGAAGCTCGGCTTCGTCGCGTTCGCGGGCGAGCAGAAGCAGAAGTGGATCGTGATGCGAAACGGCTCGTGCGTGATCGGCCTGTTCCAGGGCATGTTCGACAAGAACATCCTGACCTTCAATCCGGGCTGGTCGCAGGACACGAAGGTGCTCGCGTCGTTCGAGGACGTGCGCGCGCTGCAGAAGAAGCTCGAGGAGAAGGGCGTGAAGCTGACGACGCGCGCCGACGAGAAGGGCAAAGGCCCCGCGTCGTTCACGTGTGACGATCCCGACGGCAACCAGATCCTGGTCGACCAGCACGTCGACTGATCGAGGATGTGCGCGCTACTTCGGACCGAGGATGCGCGCACGACCGCGATCGAGCGGCACGCGGCACCGACCCGGCGAGTCGACGCCGGGGACATTGTGCAACGGAAACAACACGCCAGCGGCGCGCCCGACGATCGGCGGCGTGACACGGACGAACCGCGCCTCGGAACAGCGCAGGGCGAGGTCCTTCACATCGCGAACGGCGGCCGAGCGACCGCCGACGGTGCGCTCGCGGCGTGAACGACGGCACTGCGCGCCCTTCGCCGCCGGGTAGCGAACACTCCGGCCGACGCCGGGGGCGCGCGCGCTTCGCCCGCCGCACCTGCGCGCAGGCGTCCGGGTCGTACGCGCACAACACCCGCGCGACGGGGTCGGTACCCGAGGCCGCAGCCGCTATCGTCCTCGCCCCCGATGATCACCCTCACCGGCATCAACAAGCGCCACGGCCACCAGGTCCTGTTCGTGGACGCATCGCTCCAGCTCAACCCCGGCGAGAAGGTCGGCCTCACCGGCCCGAACGGCGCGGGCAAGTCGACGGTGTTCCGGATGATCGTCGGCGAGGAGAAGCCCGACGAAGGCGACGTCGCGCTGCCAAAGCGCCTGACCGTCGGCTACTTCCGCCAGGACATGGGCGAGATGTCGGGCCGTTCGGTGCTCGACGAGGCGATCGCCGGCAGCGGCAAGGCGGGCGCGCTGCACCACGAGATCGAGCAGCTGCAGCGCGACATGTCGGATCCCGACAAGGCCTCCGAGATGGAGAAGATCCTCGAGCGCTACGGGGAGATCCAGGGCGAGTACCAGGACCTCGGCGGCTACGAGCTCGAGGCGCGCAGCAAGGAAGTGCTGCACGGTCTCGGCTTCTCCGACGAGCAGATCGAAGGCGACGTCGGCGCTCTCTCCGGTGGCTGGAAGATGCGCGTCGGCATGGCGAAGGTGCTGCTCGGCAACTTCGACGTGCTGCTGCTCGACGAACCGACGAACCACCTCGACATCGAGTCGATCCTGTGGCTCGAGCAGTTCCTGCAGCAGACGAAGTCCGCGGTGCTGATGACATGCCACGACCGCGACTTCATGAACCGCCTCGTCGACCGCATCATCGACATCGACGACGGCGAGTTCTGCAGCTACACGGGCGACTACGACTTCATGGAGCGCGAACAGAAGAACCGGGTCGCGCAGAAGGAAGCGACGTTCGCCCGCCAGGAAGCGATGATCGCCAAGATGCAGCGGTTCATCGACCGCTTCGGCACACACGTCGCGAAGGCCGCCGCGGCGCAGAGCCGGCAGAAGCAGATCGACAAGATCGAGCGCGTCGATCCGCCGAAGAAGCGCGAGGTCGTGCCGTTCGTCTGCAAGAAGCCGCCGCGCTCGGGCGACGACATCGTGAAGATCCAGGGCGTCGCGAAGGCCTACGGCCAGAAGACGATCTACAAGTCGCTCGACTTCGAGATCAAGCGCGGCGAGCGCTGGTGCGTGATGGGCCAGAACGGCTCGGGAAAGACGACGCTGCTGAAGATGGTCGCCGGTCATCTGCAGCCGGACGGCGGCAACGTGAAGCTCGGCAGCGTGAAGATGGGTTACTTCGCGCAGCAGGCGCTGGATCTGCTCGACCCCGAAGCGACCGTCTTCGAGATGGTCGATCGCAAGTTCCCGCTCGAGGCGACCGGAGCGAAGCGCACGCTGCTCGGCGCGTTCCAGTTCTCCGGCGACGACCAGGAGAAGATGGTCAAGTTCCTGAGCGGCGGCGAGAAGTCGCGCCTCGTGCTCGCGCTCATGCTCTACGACCCGCCCAACTTCCTCGTGCTCGACGAGCCGACGAACCACCTCGACCTCGTCACGAAGGAGATGCTCGTGAAGACGCTGAAGGACTACGAGGGCACGATGCTCTTCGTGTCCCACGACCGCGGCTTCCTGCGCGGACTCGCGACCAAGGTCCTCGACGTCAGTGCGTGCACGCAGGGCAAGCCGCC
>JAEUHQ010000012.1 GCA_016794565.1 Planctomycetota bacterium
CAGGTGCCGCCGAAGGTGACGTGCTGCGCGTAGAAGGCCGCACCGCTGATACCGGCGGGCAGCGGAAGCGGCGTCGCCGCGTCGCCGCTCGAACTCGTCACGACGACACTCCCGAGGAAGCCGAGGTACGGATCGGGCACGAGCACGCAGCCGCCGCACGGGTAGTCGATCCGCGAAGTCGCCAGCGCCATCACGGTGAGCGCCGACGGTGCAGCGCCGGTCAGCGACAACGCGAAGTCCGCGTGCCCGGAGCGCGCGCACTTCGTCGTGAGGCGCCCGCCGGTGCCACACGCCACCTGAACGGTCGTCACGCGCCCGTCGTCGCCGCGGAACGGCAGGGCTTCGATCGAGGGCGGCGCCGGGTTCGGCACGAAGAAGAAGTTCGACGCCCACACGATCATGGCCTCGTCGTCCGTGCCGTTGCCGAGCCGCCACGCGATCGCCGGAGACGACTCGTCGGTGCCTCCGCCGACGTCGAGAGCGAACTCGCCTTCGCACGCGTGACACCCGATCGGATCGATCGAACGTACGAATGTGTCGCGGTCGGTCGAGAAGATGCTCTGCTCCCGCGAAAACGCGACGAGGCACGATTCGCGCAGCCAGCAGACCGCGGGGTCGCCTTCGTCGATGGTCGCTGCGAGCGCCACGCTCACCTCGGTGCCCGGCACGAGCGACGCCCCCGCGAGGTGGATCGGCAGTGCCAGCACGTTCGTGTTGGCGGCGCCGGCCGACTCCTCGCGCTCGAACGCGATCACCCACGAGTTCCCGTCGCCGTCGCAGTCCGGATCGCGTTCGTCGAGGGTGTTGTTGAACAGCAGCGTCGGCCCCGCAACGGTCGCCAGATTGCGATCGACGACCACGGCGACGAGCGCCTGGTTGGCCGTTCCGAGCGAGACGAACCGCTCCCAGCAGATCAGCCGCCGCCCCGTTTCGCCGTCGTGCTGCGAGATGCACGGCTTCGAGTACGGGCTCGACACCGGATTGGCGAACGTCGTGACGACGAGCCCGACCAGCAGCGAACCGGACGACCAGATCACGTGCCGCGCCTGGATGTCGCTCGTCGTCGTGTTGGTCCACACGCAGACCGCGGCGGTGTGCGTCGCATCGCTCTCGCCGGCGATGTCGGGCTGCTCCTGCACATCGGTTCCGGTCGCGACGCCGACCACCGGAGTCATCAGGCCCGAACTGGCGGACACACCGCGCGCGAGGATGTCGCCGGCCTGGTGCCAGACGACGACGAACCCGCCGCTCGCGGCGACGTTCGCAACGTGCGGATCGGACGGCAGATTGTTCGTCGCGACCTCGAGCTGGATCAGCGAACCGACGGTGCCGGTCGGCGTGAACCGCTGGCCGTAGACGTTCTGGTTCGTGGCCGACAGCCAAGTCTGGAACACGGCGAGGTACACGTCCGCGGTGTGGTCGTAGGCGACGTCGGGGAAACGATCGAAGCCGCCACCCGAGCTCGGGCTCCCACCGGCGCCGACTCCCACGTACAGCGAGGGAGAGAGCAGCGGATCGACGACGAGCGGCAGCGCCGCGTGCGCCACGAACGACGCCGGCAGCACGTAGTCGATGCGGTCGCCTTCGCAGCGCAACTCGCCGGTGACCTGCCGACCCGCGGCGTCGACACCGAGCACGGCACCGATGCGCACGCCGCCGACGCCGGGCAGTTCGAACCGCAGCTCGTTCGCGTCGGCGCGCGCGAGCCGGAGTTCGCTGGTCACGACGCCGCGCACGACCAGATCGCCGTCACCGGGCGGCAGCGCGTCGAACACGAAGCTCTGCTTCAGCCCGTCGCCCCGCACCTCGTACGTCGCGGTCACGGGACCGTGCTCGTAGCGCACAACGGTTCCCGCGGCCGACGGCTCGGCCGGCGCGATCGACACGGGCGCGCCGCGACCGACCGACAGCAGCCGGTAGTCGAGCGGCATGTCGTGCGGCGCCGCCGGACCGAGCGCCGGCGTGAACTCCACCTCGCCGCGGCCGAAGCGGGCGACGTATCCGAGGCTGGCGCCGACGAGACCTTCGCCGGTGGCGGAGAGCCCGACGCTGCGGCGGCAATCGAGCGGCGGCGACGCCACCGCGCGGCGGGAGGGATCGGGAGCGGGTGATTGGCACATGGCCGACCCCGGCCAGGCGGAAACGGCGAGCGCGAACGCGCAGCGGACGGTGAGCATGAAGGGCCTCGCGGAAGGTGTGGCGAGGCCGGCTCCGGCCTCGCCGCACTCCGATCGGAGGGCCGCCGCGCGCGTTACGCGCTTCTTCGCATTCCCGACGCCGATGCGGCGAGCGGGAATCAGTCGCGACGCAGTCCGTCGAGCAGCGCCGCGAACCCCGGCTCGTCTCGCAGGAACGCGAAGTGCTCCGTCTCGAGACGCGCCCGGTCGCGGCATCCGCGCTCGACGGCCTGCCGCACGTGGCGCAGTCCCGCGGCCCGGTACTCGGCGATCAGCCCGGCCCGATCCGCAGTGGGAACGGCGGCGTCGTCGGTCGCGGAGCGGACCGCGTGCCCGACGTAGATCGCTGCCTGCAACGCGACCTGCGCGTCTCCGGGATCGGCGTCCGCGAGTTCGCCGGCGGCGTGCACGACCTCACGGTGCATGGCGCGATTCGCGAACCACATCGGGCGGTCCCGCAGGTGACGCAGCCATTCGGCGCGGAACGCGCGATTGGCCTTCGCCCCGGCGGCCGCGACGCCGAGTTCGTTCACCGCGCCGTCCCAGGCGAGGACCGCCGCCGCACGGTCCGGCTCGTTCCTCGCGATGTTGCCGAGCGTCGTGCCGAGCGCCCAGTGCCAGGTCGGCACCTCCGGATGGTCCACGAGGATCGCCTGCCACAACCTCGCGGACTCGCGCCACACGGCCAGCGCCTCGGCATCGCGCCCGGCGACGTCGAAGCATCGCCCGAGGTTCGTGAGCGCAGCGCCCAGACCCGTGCGCACCGACTCGCGCCGCGGATCGGCCTCGTACAGGGCGCGGAGGATCGACACCGCCTCCTGGTGCGGACCCGTCGCCTCACCGGGCCGATCGGCTTCGAACAGGCAGTTGCCGAGCTGGTCCAGACTGCGGGCAAGGCGCTCCTCCGCGCGGGCCCGATCACCGACGTGCTCGAGGCGACGCGCCAGCTCGACCGCCCGCTGCCGCTCCGCGATCGCTTCGGCCGTCCGACCGTCGCGGAGCAGCAGCGTGCCGAGCTGCCCGCAGAAGTCGAACCGGTCCTCGAGGTGCTGCTCGCCGCCGGCGTCGAGGGCGGCGGCAGCGGCACGCAGGATCCGTTCGGCCGCGGCGTTCTCTCCGCGATCGGTCAGCAGGATGCTCAGCGACAGGGCAGCCGAGGCGCGGCCACTCACCATCTCGTCGACACCGGGCCGCTCCTGCACGAGGCGGTCGAACATCGCGATCGCGCGCTCCTGCGAAGCGGCCGCGGCTTTCTGGTCGCCGAGCTTGTGCTGCACCTTGCCGAGCTGGTGCCAGCAGCGGGCGAGCCGCGTGCGGGTCTCCGCGTCGTCGCCGCGACGCGCCAGCATCTGCTCGTAGAGCGCGATCGCATCGCTCATCAGCTCCTGCCGCACGGGATAGGCACGCGGCACGTCGTCGAGGCGACTCGACGCGACACGTTCGAGCATGCGCTCGACGGCGTCGAGCGACAGGGTGTTGCTCGCCTCGGCGAACCGGGCCTGACGCACGCTGACGAACGTGCCGGCGAGCAGGGCCACGATTGCCGCGGCCATCGCGGCCGCGGCGATCTTGTTCCGCGCGACGAGCTTCTGGAACGTCGCGAACGCGCCGGTGTCGTACGCGCGCACGACTCTCTGCTCGATCCATGCACGCAGATCGGCGGCGAGTTCGCCCATGTCGGAGTACCGGTCCTCGGCGCGCCACGACATCGCGCGGGAGCAGATCGCGGCCAGTTCGGGCGGCGCCGACGGCTGCACCGCATCGAGCGGAGGCGGCGGCCCAGCGAGGATCTTCTGGATCACGACCTGTGACGAAGCGCTCTCGTCGCCGTACGGCGGCGAGCCCGCAACGACGTGGTAGAGCATCGCGCCGGCGGCATAGACGTCGACGCGAGGCCCGAGCTGCGCCGTGTCACCGCGCGCCTGTTCGGGCGGCATGTAGACCGGCGTGCCGACGACGTCGCCGTCGCGCGTCGCGAGCGGCGAACGCGGATCCTGCCGCGACAGTGCGGCGCGTTCGGAAGCGACGGCAGCGGGCGCCTGAGCGTCCGCTTCCGCGAGCACACGGGCTAGGCCCCAGTCCATCACGTAGGTCTCGCCGAAGCGGCCGACCATCACGTTGCTCGGCTTCAGGTCGCGGTGGATGACGCCCTGCGCATGCGCGAACGCGACGGCTTCGCACACCTTCAGCAGTACGCCGAGCACGCGCTGCAGCGGCCAGGAGGCGTCGCCGTTGCGCATCGCGACGACGATCTCGCGCAGCGTGCTGCCGGACACCAGGGGCATGGTGAAGAAGACGCGCCCCTCGGCGTCGACTCCCAGATCGTGCACGGTCGGGATGCCGGGGTGCTGCAACTGGCCGGTCACGCGCGCTTCGTCGAGGAAGCGGCTCAGCGCCCGCGGATCGCTCGATCCCTTCGTGCTGCTCCCGTCCGCCGCGCCGCGCAGGACCTTCATCGCCAGTTCGCGCCGCAGGTGATGGTCGTAGACGCGGTACACGATGCCCATGCCGCCGCGGGCGATGCACTCGCCGACTTCGTAGCGTTCGCGGTCGACCCGCCGACGCGTCGGCCCGAGCGCGTCTTCGAGGCGACGCCAGTCCGCATGCATCCGCCGCAGGCGGTCCGCGACGCGCGGGTGCTCACGACACAGAGGCTCGATGTCGTCGGCGCCACCCTGCTCGAGGCTCTCGAGGAAGCGCGCGAAGATCTCGGCTGCAGCGGAGAGCTCGGGCTGTCGGTCACTCATGCGCGCGTTCCCGGCGACGAACGGGTGGTATCGTAGCGCGCCCTCGGGCCGCGACCGATCGGCGCCTGGCTCGGCGACCGCCTCTTTCCATGGACCAACCGAGCGAGAGCCTGATCTCGGCCGCCGCCGGCGGCGACCGCGCCGCGCTGGACGAACTGCTGCAGCGACACCTGCCGGGCGTTCGCGCGTACCTGCGGCTGCGCATGGGACCGATGATCCGAGCCAACGAGGACAGCGCCGATCTCGTGCAGTCGGTCTGTCGCGAGATCCTCGGACGCGCGGACTCCTTCGCGCACGGCGGCGAGCAGGGCTTCCGCCGCTGGCTGTTCCGAACCGCGCAACGCAAGATCGCGGATCGCGCCGACTACTACCGCGCGGAGAAGCGGGCGGGCGGCCGCGCCCACCTCGACATCGACGACGAGGCGGTCGCCGCGTGCTACCAGACGGTCTGCACGCCGAGCCGGGACGCCGGCGCACGCGAACACCTTCTGCGCGTCGAAGCCGCGTTCGACAAACTCTCCGAAGAACAGCGCGAAGTCATCCTCGCGGTGCGCATGCTCGGGTCGTCGCACGCGGAGCTGGCCGAACGTCTCGGCAAGAACGAGGGCGCGGTGCGCGCGATGCTGTTCCGCGCCATGGCGCGCCTGACCGAACTGCTCGGCGACGACGACGGATAGGCTCGAGGTCGGTCGCCGGTCACTGCAGAGGTTCGTCATCGCCGGATGCCGGTGCGATGCCGGCATCGAACCATCGGTGAAGCCGTCGCCGCGTTACGGCGATCGGCGCCTTCCCCGTCCGGGACCCGGCGTCAGTCCGAACCGCCGACCCGCGTGCGCAGCGCGTTGCTCAGCGTCGCGCCGAACGCGTTCGCCGGCGGATCGAGCACCAGGAACTGTGAGTACCACACCCTACCGATCGTCGACGGATCCGTGCCGATCACGATCGGCAGGCGTGCGATGCCCTGTGCGCTGGTGACGACGGCGAGCATCACCGACGGCTCCGTGCGCAGGATGCACCCCGGCGCGCCGATCGGCGCCAGATCCGCTGGCAACGGCGCGCCGGCCCACGACGTGCTCGAGAACCCGAAGAGCGCAATCGCGATTGCCGATGCCGGCGTCGATTCGATCCCGTAGAGCACGGTCTCCTCGAGATCCGGCTGCCCGCCCGCCGTCTGCACCGGAACGCCGTTCGAGCCCTGACAACCGGCGCCGCCGAGCGCCGTGATCGTCCCGGCCGTGTAGTCGTCCCACGTGTCCATCGCGGCCTTCACGCGGTCCCAGACGAGTTCGAGCTCCGCGTTGCACATCGCGTTGCGGCCCGAGGTCGGCTGCGCGCCGAACGCGTGGTCGAACA
>JAEUHQ010000017.1 GCA_016794565.1 Planctomycetota bacterium
CGAGCCCCGACGCGAGCACGGCGCCGTCCTGGATCACCATCGGGCCGAAGTACGCGACCAGGGGACACGTCGCGAAGAGCAGGCTCGTCGCGCCGGCGGCGAGTTCGCCACTCCGCCGCCGCACGAACAGGAACAGCGCGAGCAGGCCGGGCAGGAAGAGCGACAGATGCGAGATGCGCAGCACCGGCGGCGTGTTGCCGAGCGGCCATGCCCAGAGTGCGAGATACAGCCAGTACCCGGGCGGGTGGTGCCAGTTCACGTTGCGCACGAGTCCGTCGTCGGTCTCGGCGATGAACGCCGGCGTGCCGAGCGTGACGCCGAGGCCGTAGTGCACCGTGTGGAAGACCGCGACGTGGCTGTATGTGGCGGCGGTCCCGCCCCGCAGGCCCTTCTCCCACGGATCGCCGACGTTGCGCAGCGCAGCGACGAGCAGGATCACGAAGGCGGCGACGAGCAGCACACGGCCGGTGCGGCTGGGAGCGTGCTTCGGTGTCGTGGGTTCCTGCATGCGCACTTCCCGGGCGCGGCAAGCCTAGTGCCATGAACCGGAAGTTGCCTTGCGTTTCGCGGGCCCTCGTCGTCCCTGGCTGCGTTGCGCCTCCTCGACAGGTCTCCTGGACCTGCCTGCGGTGCCGCGCCTTGCCAGGAACGACGATGACCTCGCGAGAACACAAGGCCACATCCAGTTCACGGCACTCGGTGCCCCGCGGCCGGCGCGCGACCCCGTTCCGTCAGCGCTTCGAAGTCAGCGCGTCCCGGCGCATCGCCTCGGCGAGATCGCGCCCGAGCCATCGCTCGATCACGGCGTGCGCGACGTAGATCAACGGCGTCGACAGGATCGCGATGCAGAACTTGTAGACGTACGCGGTGAGCGCGAGCGCCGTCGCCTTCGCCACGGGCATGCCGCGGAACAACGCGAACGCGACCCATGTGACCACGAGGCTGTCGACGAGCTGGCTCACCAGCGTGCTGCCGGTCGCACGCAGCCAGATGCGTCCTTCGCCCGTGCGACGCTTGAACCAGCGGAACAGCACGGCATCGACGAGCTGGCTGATCAGGAACGCGGTCAGCGAGCCGACGATGATGTACATGCCCTGGCCGAAGATCGCCGTGAACGCGGCCTGCATGTCGGGCACGCCCTGCTCCGTCGCCATGCCCGTCCACCAGCCGCGGTCCGGAGGCAGCTCGATCGCGATCCACAGGATGCCGAACATGCCGACGAGCAGCACCGTGGCGACCAGCGTCAGGAAGCGCACGCCGCGCACGCCGAAGTAGTCGTTGATCACGTCGGTCACGAGGAACACGAGCGGCCACGTGACGACACCCGCGCTCAGCACGAACGAGAGGTTCGGCGTGCCCAGCAGCTTGAAGTCCGCCTTCTCGGCTCCGAGCAACGACTCGAGCTGGAACAACTTGACGCCGATCAGCTCCGCGACGATCGCGTTGGCGATCAGGAAGGAGCCGAGCGCGAAGAAGAGGAGCGCCCGTTTGTCGTGCAGGATGGAGGGTTGCATGCGCGGAGCGTTCCGAGGCCGAAAACTGCGCACCCTACCGACCCGTGTCCGCCGGACCGCGGGCATTGATGGTTTCCCGGCCGATCCTTCACGACGTCTTCACGGTGTCCCGGCCGATCGTTGTGCGAGCATCCCGGCGATGCAACTCCAGGTCCGCAACGACGGCGGCACGCTGATCGTGACCCTCGAAGGCCGCCTCGACGTCGCGGCGATCCAGGTCATCGGCGATCGCTTCGCGTTCCAGGCCACGACGCACGACGGGCCCGTCGTCGTCGATTGCAGCGCCGTGACGTTCCTGGCCTCGCTCGGCATCGGGATGTTCGTCAGCGCGGCGAAGGGTCTGCAGCGCCGCGGCCACGCACTCACGCTGCTGCGCCCGCAGCCGATGGTCGAGGACGTGCTGCGGACCACGGGCCTCCACAACTTGGTTTCGATCGTGCACGAAGAACCGCCGCCGCGGAGCGTGCCGAAGTGACGGAAGGCGGCGGTGACGCCCCGTTGCGGATCTCGGTGTCGTACGACCTGTTGGGGATTCCGGGTGTCGCCATGCAGGTCCGCGGCTTCCTGGACCGGTGCGGGATCGCCGATCGCACGAAGAATCGGGCCGAGGTCGCGATCGAGGAAGTGCTGACGAACGTGATCCGCCACGGCCGCGCCGCGCCGGGTGCCCGCGCGATCGAAGTCGAAGTGCGTTGCACGGACGGAGGTGTGCACCTTCGGGTCATCGACGACGGCATCGCGTTCGACCCGCGCACCGCGCCGGCGTTCGATCCGTCGACGCCGCTCGAGCAACGGACCGCCGGAGGAATGGGCATCCACCTGCTGCGCAGCTTCGCGCGCGAGCTGCGGTACGTGCGCGACGGCGATCGCAATCGCTTCGACGTGATCCTCTGACCCGCTTCGGCGCGCCAGCGCGCGATCAGGTCTTCGCCGGCGCGACGGGAACGGACAGCCGCTGGTCGCCGAACGAGATCGCGAGCACGGTGCCCTTGCCCTCGGCCACGAACTCGATGCGCAGCTTGTCGGCGAGCGGGTTCGCCGCGGACTCCGTGAGGGCCGTCTCCATCACCGGCGTCACGTACTGCGCCGCGAAGCCGTCGAGCTTCGCCTTGTGGTCGGCGGCGGCCTGCGACGCGACGAGGTTCCAGCCCTTCGCGGTGCGGCCGAGCACGAGATGCCAGCTGCCGGCGGCGAGCGTCTTGTCGCCGATCGCGAGCGGGAGGTTCGTGTCGAGCGTCGTCGCCCAGTCCTTGCCGAGACGCCAGCGCGCGCCGTTCTTCGGTTCCTTGGCTTCGCGGGCGTGTTCTTCGCTCCACGCCGGTACGCCGTGGTCGACGACCGCGAACGCGTTCTTGGCGAACGCGACGCGCGACGCGCCGCGCGGATCGGGGAGCGCGATCGGGTTGGCACCCTTGCTGCCGGCGACGCTCGCCTGTGCGCGCAACGAGTGCGGACCGAAGCGGATCGTCAGCTGTGCCGTGCCGTCCTCGCCGGGCTTCCATTCGGCGCGCAGCGGGCTCTCGTCGGCCTTCTCCGCGGTGAGCGCGATCGAGGCCGTGCTCTTCACGCCCTTCGCGACACCGGGAACCTCCTGCGCCTTGCGCACTGCGTCGGGGTCGAGCAGTTCGAGCGCGAAGCCGTCCTTCGTCTTCGCGAGCACCGCGTAGTGGTTGCCCGCCTTCACCTTCGTCTTGCCGAACTCGAGGTCGCTGAACGTCTCGAGCGCGGCCCACATCGATGCGCCGAGAGCGATGCGCGTGCCGGGCGAAGCACTCGTGAACGCCTTCTCCGCGTCCTTCGTCCACGCGAGCTCTTCGGCGCCGAAGCCGACCTCCGCGCCGATCGGGTTGGTGTCGTTGACGAACCAGACGGTGCGCGTGCGGTGGAACGTCGGGGCGGTGATCGTCGGCGCCGTGACGCTCGTGGTCTGGGCGGAGAGGGGGAGTGCGAGCAGGAACGCGGCAGCGGCGGTGCGGCGGTGCATGGCGCCGGCTAGTCGGCGCGGCGCCGGGCGGTCACGACTCCGGGCGGAATCCCGTTCTGCTCGCGGTCTGCATCCGATCCGCCGACTTCGGGATTGGTAGGCTCGAAACGACCATGGCGCCCGTCCCGTTCGATGTCGAGACC
The DNA here is from genome assembly GCA_016794565.1 of Planctomycetota bacterium. Lineage (GTDB taxonomy): Bacteria > Planctomycetota > UBA1135 > UBA1135 > UBA2386 > JAEUHQ01. The sequence goes on from JAEUHQ010000017.1 coordinate 3,642, forward strand.
TCGCTCGCCCGCCACGGTGCGGCGCTGCGGGCGCTCGCGATCGAACTGGTCCGCTGCGCCGCGGACGCGGACGACGCGGTGCAGGAGACGTGGCTGCGCGCGCTGCGCCGGCCGCCCGCCGACGGTGGCACCAGCGGATGGTTCGCGACGATCCTGAAGAATGTGGTGCGCCGCTCGCAGCGGGACCACGTTCGCCGGGGACGGCGCGAGCGTGCGGTCGTTCGCGACGAACGCGCCGAGGATCACGCGGTCCTCGCCAGGCGCGCGGCCTACATGCGTTCGGGGGCCGGGATGCCGAGCAGCCACAGGCCCGTCGTCAGCAGCCGGCGTGCGCAGTCGACGAGCAGCAACCGCGCGTCGCGTACGGCGGGTTCGGCGCCGACGACGTAGTGGTCGCGCAGGTAGCTGTGGATCTCGCCGGCGAGCGCGATCGTGTGGCCGGTGACGATGCTCGGCTCGCTCTGTTCGGCGGCGCGCTGCACCGCGGTGCCGAACTCCATCATCACGAGCAGCACGCGCTCGGCGTCGGCGAGCAGTGCGAAGTCGACGGCCTCCGGCTTCGGCACCGGCACCCCGACCTTGCGTTGGATCGAACTCAGCCGTGCGCACGCGAACTGCACGTACGGGCCGGTTTCGCCGTCGAAGTTGAGCATCTGCTCCCAGTCGAACTTCACGTCCTTGATGCGCGAGTTCTTCAGGTCGTTGAAGACGATCGCGCTCGTGCCGATCTGCTCGGCGACTTCGTCGGCGTTCGGCAGGTCGGGGTTCTTCTCGCGGATGATCGAGCGGACCTTCGCGACGGCTTCGTCGAGGATCTCGTCGAGGAACACCGCGTTGCCGCTGCGCGACGCGAACTTCTCCCACTTGCCGTCCTCGGTCTTGCTGAGCACGAGGCCGAACGGCACGTGCTCGACGGCCGCGGCGACCTCTTCCTTCATCTTCGTCAGCACACCCTTCAGTTGGTCGAAGTGCAGCTTCTGCTCGGCGCCGACGACGTAGAGGATGCGGTTCGGGTGGTACTGCTGCTCGCGCCAGAACGCCGCCGCGAGGTCGCGCGTGTGGTAGAGCGTCGTGCCGTCGCTCTTGCGCAAGAGGCACGGCTCCTTGATGCCGAGTTCCTTCAGCCACACGACCTGCGCACCGTCGCTGTTCTCGAGCACGCCGGCCGTCGCGACGCGCTGCATCGCGGCCTCCATCTTGTCCTCGAAGAACGACTCGCCGGTGACATGGTCGAACGTGACGCCGAGCCGCGAGTAGGGGCCTTGGAACGCCTTCAGCGACTCGTCGCGCAGGAGCTGCCACATGCGGCGCTCCTGGTTGTCCTTGCCGCTCTCGAGCGCCTTGAAGTGCAGCGCGGCCTCGTCGTCGAGCGCGGGGTTGTTCTTCACCTCGACGCCGTAGCGCTTGTAGAGGTCGAACATGTAGCGCATCGGCGAGCGGTGCAGCTCCTGCTCGTTTCCCCACCGCATGTACGCGGTCATCATCTTCGCGAACGGCATGCCCCAGTCGCCGAGGTGGTTGATGCCGTGCACGGTCGTGCCGAGGTGGCGGTGGATGCGGCACAGGGCGTTGCCGATCACCGTGCTGCGCATGTGGCCGATGTGGAACGGCTTCGCGATGTTCGGCGAGCTGTAGTCGATGCAGACGACCTGGCCGTTCTTCGGCGACCTGCCGTACGGCGCCGCGTCCGCGGCGATCGCGGTGAGCACGGCGCGAGCGAGGGCCGCGCGGCGGAACTTGAAGTTGACGAACGGGCCCGCAGCCGTCGCCGACTCGATCACGTCGTCGGGCGTGATCTTCGCGGCGAGTTCGCTCGCGAACGAAGGCGGCGCCTTGCCGGCCAGCTTCGCGAGCTGGAACGCACCGAGAGCCACGTCGCCGTGTTCACGGTTCTTCGGCGGGTCGAGGCGGACGAGCGGTTCGGCAGCGTCGCGCGCGAGGCCGAGTTGTGTGGTCGCTGCGAGCAGGCGCTCGCGCAGGTGGGTGTGCAGGTCGGTCAAGGGCCGTGGGTCCGTGGCGGAAGGGCGAGCAGGATACCGAAGCCCGCGGGCCCGCGCCGCTGCGACGTCGCCGGTGTTCGGGCAAGCGCCGCCGAAGTCCGCTACTCTGCCGCCGCGCCCGGCACCGGAGAGCACGTCGCGATCCGGTGCGTCGCACGCCTCATCGCTCCCGATGTTCGTCATCTTCCGTTGGTGGTACTTCACCGGCATGGCCGGCATCGGCCTCACGGTCTACGGCGCGATCGAGACCAACCTCGCGCTGCGCACGAACAGCGAGCCGATCGCGGTGACCATGGCGGATCTCGAGAGCGACAAGCCGCTGGCGCAACCGTACGTGCGGCTCGGGGAGCACGTGGCGCTGGAGCTGCTCGGGACGTCGACGAACAGCAAGAAGGTCGCGGACCGCAAGACGCTCTACCCGATCGTCGGCGTCGACCATCCGATCGTCGAAGCACTCGAGAAGAAGGCGAAGAGCAAGTCCGATCTGCCGGGGTTCTCGGACTGCCACGTGTTCGCGCTGCGGAACGGACCCGCCGCGACGCCGAAGGTGCGCAGGTCGGCCGCTGCCGAAGGCGTCGTGTTCGGCTTCGACGAGCTGTCCGAGATCGAGCAGAGGCTCGTGTCGATCGTGGTGCCTTCGGTCGATCGCGCCGCGGTGCGCGTGATCGAACTCGACCGCCGTCCGGTGCCGCTCGTGCGCTGCCTCGGCGCGCTGGTCGCGGGACTCGCGTTCACGGCGCTGGCGATCCGCCTCTACCGCCGCCGGTCGTCGTCGGATTCCAAGAAGCCGCCGAGGCCGCCGAAGAAGCCGGCGGAACCGCGACCGGTGCGGAAGCGAGGCGAGCCTGCCGAGGAGAGAGGATTCCTCGACGACGAAGAGCTGCAGAAGAAGCCGTCCTGGTGAGCGCCACTCACTTCGTGCGGACGGGGCCGCGCAGTTCGATCTCGCCGATGCGCAGGCGGTCGTTCCACGTGGCGATGCCGATCCGCGTCTTGCCGGGGATCGGCAGCAGCGGCGCCTGATCGAAGAGCACTCGCTCGCCGAGGCGCACGGACAGGCGCTTGCCGAAGTACGTCATCTCCAGCTTCACGGGCTTCTTCGGATCGAAGTCCCACGCCATCGGTTCGGCGGTGTGGACGCGGAGGTCGTAGCGCTCGAGGTGCGCGTTCAGCTTGTCGCCCCACGGCTCGAGGATCAGCGTCCAGCCCGACAATGCGTCGCGCGCGCCGTCGCCCTGCACGATGACGCACGCCTTCGGCATCTCGTTGCCGGCGGCCAGCTCGATCGTGAGCGCGAACGCATCGAGGTGCTCGGTCGCCTTCTCGGGCAGCCACGTGAGGTTCGACGGCGAGTCCTTCGGGAATCCTGGGCGCACCGTGTACTTGCGCCATTCGACGGCCTTGCCGTCGTCGAAGCCTTCGAGCGCGCCGTTGCGCACGCGCCATTTGCCGACGGCACTCTCGAGCTTCCGGTGTGCGCCGCCCTGGTCGAAGGCGAGGCGGAAGCGCTGCGGCCACTTCTTGCCGTCGGGGAAGTCGATCGCTGCGAGCTTCTTCGCCGGCGGTTCGGCGTCCGTCGTGAGGCCGGGCATGGGCAGGCCATTCTGCTGCGCGATCGCGAGCGTGCATCCGGACGGCCCACCGCCGTTGCGCACCTTGACCAGCACCTTGTGGCGTCCCTTCTTCAGCGCGACCGCGAAGCGTGCAGCGTCCGGCAGCTTCACGCGCCAGTCCGGGCGCCACGGGCCGAGCTTGCCGGTGCCGTACCCGTGTTTGCCGACGAACTCGTCGTCGACGAACAGCGTGACGTCGTCGTCCGCACGCAGGTGGAACCACGCGGTCACGTCGCGATCGACGGTGACG